>CAVOCL010000246.1:0-3726 GCA_963694185.1 Dehalococcoidia bacterium | reverse complement strand
ATGTGTTCTTCGTGAAGACTAGACCTCGCCCCGTAGGTGTACAACTGGGATCGGGGTGCAGAAGTGCGCATGGCGGATTGCCGGGGCGAAATTACGGCGATAGACTGTTCGTGTACAAACCGACTGGCCGGTCGGTTGATGAGCATATTTCGAACCCTACCCATCTTGTCTGAATCGTCAACAAAACAGCGTACCCAAACCCGCGAACGCATACTCGAAGCCGCTGAAGCTGTATTCGCAGACAACGGCTATCACGATGCATTAGTCGATGAAATCGGCAAGCGTACTTCGATGTCGAAGGGCGGATTGTACTTCCACTTTCCCAGCAAAGAAGTTCTATTTTTCGCAGTAATGGACCGGCTGGCCAACAAGCTTGTGGCTCGAGCCGAGAAGGCAGCGGCGAAAGCTGAATCGCCCCTCGAAGCTGCTGAAGCCGCACTTGGAGCCGTGCTTTCGGCGTTGTCGGTACAGAAGCGATTGGCTCGGTTGCTGATTACCCAGGGCTACAGCATGGGAAATCCGTTTGAAGCGAAACGGGCAGAAATGTTCGATCGATTCGCCGGGGTTATTGGCAAACATCTGGATGAAGCTCGAAAAGCCGGGCAAATCGATCACCTGAACACCGATCTCGCCTCACGGGTCTGGCTTGGGGCCGTAAACGAAGTTGTGGTGCACTGGCTGTTCTCTGGCGGTGCCTCACCAAAAGACGTGGGCTCTGAATTGAAAAGAATCCTCGTTGCATCGGTAGTTGGGCAAAACACAGCGTCAAAATTTTCATCAGTCAACGCGGTGGCCAAATGACGAACGAAGCGACCCGAAGCGGATTCCCCGGCTGGCGACGACTGGCTCTTTTTCTTGAAGCGATCAAGTTCGAGCACTCTGTATTTGCGCTTCCGTTCGCAATACTTGCGGCATTTCTTTCAGCAAGCGGTAAGCCTGATCTGATTGGGCTGCTGTGGGTTCTTGTGGCGATGGTTGGTATGCGGACTTTCGGAATGGCTGCAAATCGGTTGATCGACGCTGAAATCGACGCTCGTAACCCCCGTACGGTGACACGGGCAATTCCGGCTGGGACGATCAGCCGCAAGGCAATGATTTCTTACATGGCCGTTGCCGGACTGGTATTTGCTGGGGCGACATCGCAGCTGGATCCAATTACCTGGCCGTTGGCGATTATTCCTCTGGCGGTGATGATCGGCTATCCGTATCTCAAACGATTCACATGGCTCGCCCATTTCGGTATGGGTGCTGTGTATCTCATTGTCCCCCCGGCAGTGTCATTGGCTCTCACTGGCACCATGCCGTTTGGCTTCGTAGTAATCGGTGTTGGTTCGATGGTGTGGGTTGCTGGATTTGATGTTCTTTATGCAACAGCTGATTACAAGGTTGATCGGGAACAGGGTTTGCATTCGATTCCTGCCAAATTTGGAATTCCAACTGCACTCGTGATTTCGCGGTTGCTGCACGTTTCCGCAGTGGTGTTACTCGCTGCTGCCGGTTTGGTGATGGGTGTCGGCGCTTTGTACTTTGTTGGAGTGGCCGCTGCAGCCTTGCTGTTGGCCTACGAGCAGTCGCTTGTTTCATCGAGCGATTTATCAAAATTGAACATGGCGTTCTTCACAATGAACGGCGTTATCGCACTGGTATTCGGCGTATTTGTAGTAATCGGCGAGGTGATCTGATGGGCGTTTATGTACTTGGAATAGCCGGAGCCAGTGGCGCTCCATACGCACGACGCGTCCTTGAACAGATGCTGCTTGCGGGTCACGATGTTAAAGCCGTGATCACCGAGGCAGGGCGCAAGGTGCTCGAAGTCGAAGAAAATCTCGTGTTGACCGGTAATACCGAAGCCGATACTCCGGCAGTTCTCGAATGGGCGCAGGCTAGTGATGCCGACGGTAATCTGGAGATGTATCATCACAAGGACGTTGCATCGTCAATCGCATCGGGATCATTCCATATAGACGGCATGGCGGTCGTGCCATGTTCTGGCGGTACGTTGGGGCGAATCGCACACGGCATATCTAACGGTCTTTTGGAACGAGCTGCCGACGTTTGTTTGAAAGAGCGCAGGCGACTGGTTTTGGTGCCTCGAGAGATGCCCCTGAGCCTCATTCATCTGCGAAATATGACGGCTGTGACAGAAGCAGGGGCAATCGTTCTTCCTGCTTCCCCCGGTTTTTACCACCGACCTCAAAATATCAACGACCTAATCGACATGGTTGCCGGCCGAATTCTGGCGTCTCTGGGAATAGCGTCGCCCGTAATGAAGCCGTGGCTCGGCCCTGAGCCAACTTCGTACTCAGAAGAAGGAATCCAGTAGTTGGCATTCACTGATCTCCAATCGTTTCTTTCGATGCTCGAAAAAGAAGGCGAACTTCATCGAGTGACCGAAGAGGTGGACGCCGAGCTTGAGGTAACCGAGATAGCAACACGTGCTGTGAACGAAAACCTTCCTGCGCTGCTGTTCGAGAACGTCAAAGGCTCTAAATACCCGCTGGTGATCAATTCGATGGCGTCGATAAGGCGAATCGAACTTGCACTGGGTCGTCCTGCTGAAGCACTCGGCGAGGACATCGTGCGGTTTATGGAAGATGTGAACCCGCCGAGTTTGGGATCGTTCTGGCGAAACAGAAAAACTGGGTGGCGATTGCTCAAGATCAGGCCGAAAAACACTCGGCGTGCACTCTCGCAGCAGGTTGTTGAAGATCCGCAGCTCGATCAATTGCCGATATTGAAATGCTGGCCCGAAGACGGCGGACGATTTTTCACGCTTCCGCTCGTAATGAGCAAAGATCCAAACACCGGTGCTGGAAACATGGGCATGTACCGAATGCAGGTCTACGACCAGCAGACCACAGGCATGCACATGCAGATCCAGAAGGGTGGTGGATTCCACTACCAGATCGCCGAAAAAATGGGCAAGCCGCTCGAGATGGCGGTCGCCGTTGGTGGCGATCCTTCCCTGATTCTCGCGGCGATCATGCCGTTGCCAGAAGGTCTCGATGAGGTGGCGTTCTCAGGAATCGTTCGTGGCCAGCGAACTCCGCTTACGAGAGCGAAGACGATCGATATGAAAGTACCCGCACACGCAGAGTTCGTGTTCGAGGGTATTGTCCGCCCGAGGGTTCGCCGACTCGAAGGCCCGTTCGGTGATCACTTCGGTCACTATTCAGCGGCTGGCGATCACCCGGTATTCGAAATGACTCGAATGACCCGGCGGAAGAACCCCATCTTCCCGGCAACCGTTGTTGGCATACCCCCTCAAGAGGACCGTTATCTCGGTGATGCCGCCCAGTTGGCACTAACGCCGTTGATGCGGCTCATTCGGCACGAAGTCAAAGACATGTGGGCCTACTACGAGGCAGGTTTTCACAATCTGTTGGTGGTGTCGGTTGATGCCCGATATCAGCGTGAGGCGATCAAAACCGCACTTGGAATACTCGGTGATGGCCAGCTTTCACTGACTAAGAACTTGATTCTGGTTGGTCCCGATGTGAACCCGAGGGATTACCGGCAGGTGATACAGGCGATTCGCCGTAACTTCGATCCTGAGCAGGATTTTCATCTCATCGCCAGGACTGCTGCCGATACGTTGGACTTCACTGGTGAAGCGCTTCATAAGGGATCAAAGATGATCCTTGACGCTACCGGCGGTCCGCTCGGCGAAGGGGCTCCAACCGCAGTAGCGCTGCCAGCGAACATCGGGGCGATCGCTCCTGGAAT
>CAVOCL010000245.1:0-3728 GCA_963694185.1 Dehalococcoidia bacterium | reverse complement strand
TCCCCTGCCGACACCGATTCGTTTCAATCTGAAGATGGCCGTGTTGAGGTCGTATTCGATCTCGATCAGCTAGCTGAATCTAATATTTCGTTAGTGATGAAGGCAGCCCTCGCTGCTCTTGATGCACAGCATCAGGAGGGTCCGGATCGGATCACGGTTATGGTGACCGGAGACGAGCGGATCAGGGAGTTGAATCGGGAATTCAAGGGCGAGGACGAGATCACTGATGTGTTGTCGTTCAACGTCGAGGATGAGTCGAAGAGCGATGGCGTTTTGGGTGATTCTGGCGATGAACAGTGGCCAGATTTCAAGGATTCGGGTGATTCCGGCGAAGTAGACTCGGGGCGACTCGGTGACATTGCGATATCGCTTCCTCAGGTGGTTCGACAGGCTGCTGAGAACGGTAAAGCAGCGGATCATGAGCTTGCGATGCTGACGATTCACGGTGTGCTTCACCTGCTCGGGTACGATCATGCCGAGTTGGACGAAGAGAAGGTAATGTTCGGCAAGACCGACGTGGTTTTAGCCGGTATTTTCGGGGATTAGTTCCCCTTTTGCTGATGAGACTGGTTTTGAAGTGACGAGTAGCCAGGTTTTTTATAGGAAATGGCGCCCTACCCGATTTGACGAGGTAGCCGGGCAGCAGCACGTCACGCAAACGCTCAAGCGTGCCATCACTTCGAACCGGGTTTCGCACGCATATTTGTTTACGGGTCCACGTGGCGTTGGTAAAACATCGACCGCACGGATTCTTGCCAAAGCGTTGAATTCGGAAATCACTCCCGATGGCGAGCCAATTACCGATTCTGAGACTTCTATAGCGATCGATGAAGGTCGCTACATGGACCTGATCGAGATCGACGCTGCTTCTAACCGCGGTATCGGCGATATTCGAGATCTGCGGGACAACGTGCAGTTCAGGCCGGTTTCGGGTAAGTACAAGGTGTACATCATCGACGAGGTGCACATGCTTACCGATGCGGCGTTCAATGCGCTGCTGAAGACGCTAGAAGAGCCGCCGCCGAACATCGTGATGATTCTGGCGACTACCGATGCTCACAAGCTTCCCGCCACGATTATTAGCCGCTGCCAGCGTTTCGACTTCAAGCGACTTTCGAACGACGATGTTATTGAACGGTTGATCGAGGTTTGCGAGGCCGAGGAGATCGAGGCCGAGCCTGCTGTGTTGGAGATGATCGCTCGAACGGCGTGGGGTTCGCTTCGTGATGCAGAGAATCTTCTTGAGCAGCTATTTGTTTCGTATGGCCAGGCTGGTGAAGATGGTCAGCCTTCGGAGATAACGGAATCGCAGGCACGGGAACTGTTGGGGCTTGGCGATACGGCGACGAGCTTGGAACTTGCCATGGCGTTGCTTGAAAAGAACGCTGCTGGTGCGTTGACGGTGATAAATCGTGAGGCGCAACGTGGGGGCGATCTTCGAGCCTTACGATCGGGTGCTGTTGATGCGTTGCGGGTTGCGTTGCTGCTGAAGGCGGGCGTTGAGGATTCGATTTCTCAGGGTTCCGAGTTCTCGGAAGTAATGGCAGCTGCGGCTCGGCCTGCTCGACTCAACCAGATTTTGCACATACTTACGGCGTTGGGTCAGGCCGATATGAAGGCCAACTCGTCATCGCCGTTACCGCTTGAATTGGCGGTTTTGCACGCTACTACTAAGCCGGTTGCAGCTGCTGCAGCGCCTTCTGCACCTGCTTCTTCCGGTGCTGCCCCTTCACGTCCTGTGGCTACTCCGCAAGATGGTTATCAGCAGCAGCCTGGTGGCGTTAGTGATTCTGACGACAAACCGCCTGCGCCAAAACGTGATGCTACCCCTGCCGAGAAGAAGTGGGCCGAGGTTGTTTGGGCGATGCGACGTACGAAGAATCGCCGGTACGTTGTGGGTCCGTTGCTGCGCAATATCGAGGTTCCGGATCCGGTTGAGAACAAGATTTCACTCCGTTTCAAGAGCAACGCTCTGAAGAACAACTTCATGGAAGAGATGCAGGATCAGCGTTCTCGGGATGCGCTGAAGGCTGCGATTACGAACGCTTACGGTTCGGAGCTTGAACTGGAAGTTCGTTCGCCGCATGAGGTCGCTGAAGAGGAGGAGAAGAACGGCAAGCCTGGTGGAGCCACCGGTGGCACTTCTTCTGGTGGAACATCGGCTGCGCAGGAGAGCGCGATGGTGCGGGCTGCGATGTCGATGGGCGCCAAGGTGGTAGCCGAGGAATCGGCTGAGGGTGGCGCGGGTTCTGGCGAGTAGGGTGTGGGATTCTGTGTCGTCCAGTCAGACTAGATTGGAAAGATCGGCCGTACTTGGCTGAATCATTCGCGAATTACGATTTCAGCGTTCATTGCCACCTGTTCGGCTTCGCTCGGGGCAGGCCAAGTTCCTCTCCGCAATGAAAAACAGAGCTGATTCGGTCTGATGCCGAGTGCGCTTCGCCTCGAAGTTGGTAACACCGTATGATTATCGGATTCAAATTTCGCTGGGTGGGTGATATCGATTTTTATAAGAATCGACCCGGCAACCAGCGGATCTTTTTTATGGATATGCGGCCTAGCCGCCAGGAATCGTTTCGATGATGAATAAAAACATGCTCAAGCAGGCGCAGCAGATGCAGGCCCGACTTGCGGCGGTACAGGAAGAGATCGCAGTTGCACGCACCGAGGCTTCGGCTGGCGGTGGCGTTGTGAAGGTGTCGGTTATCGGTGGGCAGTCGGTCGAGTCGATCACGATCGATCCCGAAGTTGTAGACCCCGAAGACGTTGAAATGCTTCAGGATCTAATTCTCGCCGCGATCAACGAAGCGATGGAAACCGCCAACAAGCTGGCTTCGGACAAGATGAGTTCGATTACTGGCGGGATGAACATTCCAGGCCTCATGTAACCGGCTGGCTGGCAATGCCAGTATTAATTGGAACTACTCTGCTAAATGGCGCCTTCTGAACTTTCACCTTCTGCCGCTCCTCCTGTTGCCCGATTAATCGAGGCATTTCACAGGCTGCCCGGAATCGGGCCCAAAAGCGCACAGCGACTTACGTATCACCTCATTCGGATGCCTCTTGAGGAGGCGGAAGAGTTCGCCGCGGCGATTCTGAGAGTGAAGGAGAAGGTCGTGCTTTGCGAGACGTGCGCTAACTTAGCTGAATCGAAAGAGTGCGTGATTTGCGGCGATCTGCAACGCGACAGGACCCGTATTTGCGTGGTTGAGGAGCCGTTAGACGTTGTGGCCGTTGAACGAGCGCGGGTTTACGGGGGCTTATATCACGTTCTTCACGGTGTGATTTCGCCAGTGAACGGTATTGGTCCGAACGATTTGAAGTTGCGTGAACTGCTTGAGCGGCTTCGTGATGGCACGGTTGAAGAAGTGATCGTGGCGACGAATCCGAATCTGGAGGGCGAGGCTACTGCGATGTATATCCAGCAGCTGATAGGTCCGCTTGGTGTGAAGGTGACGCGGCTTGCTCGTGGGTTGCCGAGTGGTTCGGATATTGAGTACGCCGATGATTCGACGCTGGCTCATGCGCTGGAAAGTCGGTCGGAGATTCCTGGCAAGCCGGGTGGCACGACGGACTAGGGTGGGTGCCAGTGGCACTTTTTCTGTGCGCTGGCGGACTAGCAGAATGTTGGAATTGGTGTTTTGCCGACGATAAAAATCAGATTAATGCCGAGATGTCTCCAAATTACGACTTCTCTCTCACCCTGATTTGGACCGGGCGTGCATTCG
>CAVOCL010000244.1:0-3732 GCA_963694185.1 Dehalococcoidia bacterium | reverse complement strand
AACCCGCAGCTTTTATCGCTTCGATAGGTGTCGCTATCGTGCCAGTCGGGTCGCTGATGGCGAGACCGATTCGGGCCTCCCCATAGTCAACTCCGAGTAGTCGCCCCGTATTAGCGATAACTAACTCCCTGATCCGTTGCTAAGCGAAGCTAGAATGATCTCTTCGGTCGATGCGAGTGCTTCGCCAAGTTGGTCGGCGTTTTTGCCACCGGCCTGAGCAACTGCCGGACTTCCGCCACCGCCGCCACCCATTTTATTGGCGATTTGTCGGGCGATATTTCCAGAGTGAATCCCGGCTTTGACCACATCGTCGGTCGCCATTACTACGACCATCGGGCGGCCCTCGATTACTGCGCCGAGAACAACGACGCCCTTGCCGATCTGCTTCTTCAGATGGTCGCCTGTTTTTCGCAGAGCGCCAATGTTCGAAGCGGGAATCTCGCTCACTTCAACATGAACCGCGGTTCCGTTAGCGTCGAGGTCGAAGCTGTTTGCCAAATTGTTAGCACTGCTGCCACCAACGCTGGCCTGTAGCAGCTGCTCTTCGAGCTTGGCTACCTGCTTGCGCGCCTTGCTTAGATCGTTGTTCAGGGAATCGACTCGAGCGCTGGCCTCAGACGTTGTCACCCTGAATTTCGAAGCGATTTCGTCTAGAGCGCCAAATCGATCGAAAATTGCCTGTTCAGACGCAATACCGGTGATTGCTTCCATTCGGCGCATTCCCGATCCGATACCGGTTTCGGAAGTGATTACGAACGTGCCGATGCCACCGGTGTGATCCATGTGCGTCCCACCGCAGAGTTCGTAACTCCATGGGGCGTCGATCTTGATGGTGCGGACATCGTTGTCATATGTATCACCAAAGAACGCCAGAGCGCCTTCGTCCACGGCCTTGCCATAAGTGGTCCAGTGGACTTCAACATCACGATTCAGGCGAATCTTTTCGTTCACGCGGTCCTGCACTCCCCTGATCTCGTCTTGCGATAGCGCCTGCATGTTGGTGAAGTCGAACCGTAACCGGTCGGGATCAACTACTGATCCAGCCTGTCGAACGTGGCTGCCTACGATTTCTCTTAGCGCTGCGTGTACGAGGTGGGTAGCTGTGTGATTGCGTCGAATACGTTCTCGTCGCTCTCCGTCGACCGTGGCAGTGACACTAGTGCCTTTTACGAGAGAACCAGAGGTGACTGTGCCGTAATGAACATTCACATGGCCGTATGGTGCCAGAGTATCGATTATTGATATTTTGAGATCGTTGGCGCCTGAAATTAACCCGGTGTCGCCGACCTGCCCACCACGAGCTGCATAGAACGGCGTTTCTCCAAGAATGATTTCGACTTCATCGCCTTCGTGCGCTGATTCGACAGGAGCACCGTCTTTGACGATTGCGGCTATCGACGTAGTTGAGACCAACGTTTCGTAGCCAACGAACGGCGTGTCTTCAAGCCCGAGTTGTTCGTAGACACGAGTAGCTTCGGCCTTACCACCGAATCCTCCGGCATCTCGCCCTCGTTTTCGCTGAGCTTCCATTTGAGAGTCGAATCCGTCGCGGTCGACCGACATTTTGGCCTCGCCCGCAACTTCATCGCTAACTTCAAACGGGTAGCCGTAGGTGTCATACAGAACGAACGCCTCGGCTCCGGAAATATTGCTGCGCCAGCTGTCTATCGCGTCTGTATCACCCGATTTCGCAAGCCGTTCGAGTTCCGATATCGCTTGTCGTGTGCCAACTGAACGAGCGTCGTCACCAGCAGGTGATTTCAGCTTCTTGCCGTCTTTTAGCTGTTCGAATGCGTCCGGGTTGTCCGTGCGGTAATCGATCATCCCTGAAAGAACTTGGGCGCCAAATTCCAGTGTTCGAGAGAAGCTGTTTTCTTCTTTTTCCAGAACGTCTTTGATGAAATCGTAGTTGCTAGTTAATTCCGAGTAGACGTGACCCATGTGCTCGGAAACGGTTTTCGAGATGATCGACAGCATCGGCGTATCGACTCCCAGCTCACGACCGAAAAGCATTCCACGACGAATTAGGCGTCGAAGCACGTAGCCGCGTCCGGAGTTTCCCGGGATCACACCATCACCAATCAAGAACGAAGCTGAACGGGCGTGTTCGGCGACAACACGAATGGCGCGGTCGATAGCTACGTCCTGCCCCCACTCCTTGCCAGATATCTGTTCGACATGGGCGATGATCGGTCGGAACGCATCCGTTTCGTAGACGTTCGACGCACACTGAAGTACCGCAAGCACCCGTTCGAATCCCATGCCTGTGTCGATGTTTTTGGCTGGCAGAACAGTGTCGTTGCCTTCGAGATCACGATAGAACTGCGTGAATACCAGGTTGTATATCTCCACGAAATCATCGTGGTAGTTGGGTCCCCACTCGCCGTTTCTACTCGGATCGTCCACAGCTGGGATGTCGTCGAGCGAACCTCGGTAGTAGTTGATCTCGGAACTGGGACCACAAACGCCCTCGTCACCGGCAGGTCCCCACCAGTTTTCCTCGTCACCAAATCGGTAAATACGATCGGCTGGAATACCGAGGTCTAGCCAGATTTTTTCGGCCTCGTCGTCGGTCGTGTAGACGGTGTAGTACAGGCGTTCGGGATCAAGTCCGAACTGCTTGGTCAGCAATTCGAGCGCCCAGGCGCAGGCTTCCTTCTTGAAATAGTTGCCGAAACTGAAGTTGCCGAGCATTTCGAACATAGTGAGGTGGGTATCGTCGCCAACCTCTTCGATATCGGTTGTTCGGAAGCATTTTTGAGACGTTGTGACACGTGGATGCGGCGGCTCTTTTTCCCCAGAAAAATACGGCTTGAACTGCGCCATTCCTGAGTTGATGAGCAACAAAGTTGGGTCTGCGGCAGGAATCAGCGATGCCGAGGGCATTCGAAGGTGGTCGTGGCCTTCGAAAAACGAAAGAAAAGACTCTCGTAGTTCATCTGCTGTTTTTGGAGGACTGGAGGTCATTTTTCTCCGAACTGCACGCAATGGTTATCAAATACTCGGTCAGAGCCGAATCCAACAATTGATTTTAGTTAGTGCTCAATTCGTGTGTCAAAGATGTTTTGCGCCATCTTAACTTTGACTGCGAACTACTGGAGTGATTGAATTCGGGTTACAAATCAACGGACCACTGCGATCTGCTTGCTAAGACGGCAGGATTCGGATCAGCGGCAGGACACATTCCATGGCTCCACAGAGCGGTGATAAAACTCAAGATACTTCTGACCATCAACTCGAAGATGATGATCAGCGCATGCCGAAGTGGCTTAACTTAGATCGCAGGATCATCGTAGCGAGTAATCGAGGTCCGTTTAGTTATTTCGAGGACGATGCGGGCGAACTTGCGGTAAAACAGGATTTTAATTCAGGCGGTGAAGCGGTCGGTTTAGCACCGGCCATCTGGATATCAGGTGCTGTAAGTAGTGCCGACAGGAAAGCAGCGCAAACGCTTTCTTCCGAAGATGGATTACTCTTTCCAAATGATCAGGAATTACATCTTGTAGCTCCTCCTCGACGCGTACATCATAAGTTTTACAACGTTATTTGCAATCCGTTGCTGTGGTTCCTACTTCATCGATCGTGGAGCCCGACGTTCACCCCGACAATAGGCGATCAGGAACACGATGCCTGGGAAACCGGTTACCGAACCGTGAACAAAATGTTCGCTGACGCGATTTCACAGAACGCCACCGAAAAACCCTTTGTTCTTGTGAGTCAGGATTATCAGTT
>CAVOCL010000243.1:0-3748 GCA_963694185.1 Dehalococcoidia bacterium | reverse complement strand
ACCAAATACGATTAACCCTGCCTACACCCCGGATCATCTGGGTCGATTCGTGCGCCCCGGCAGCAGCTTTCACGGTCCGGCTCACGACATGGTCAAGTTCTACTCGATGCTGCTCAACGGCGGCGAAACCCAAAACGGCGATCAAATAATTTCGCCAGAAACCGTTACAGCTCTCACATCACGTCAGCAACACGGGCTGCTCGACGAAACGTTCGGTGTCGTGATGGATCGTGGTCTTGGATTCTTCGTCGATAGCCAACGCCACAGTCCCGCGGTTCCGTACGGCTACGGCTCGGCAGCTTCATCGCGAACGTTCGGGCACGGCGGCAAGGAATCCTCAACCGGATTCGCCGACCCTGAAAAGCAGTTGGCAGTCTCGCTGATTTTCAATGGAATGCCCGGCGAACCGAAACACGATCGTCGGCTAAAGCGAGTGCTGGCCGCAGCGTACGAAGCGATCGACAACGACTAGCATTTCACCGTTTGAAGTTTCCTGGCATTGAAATTTTCTCATCGGGAAAATTTTTGGTCACCAGCCGACGGACTTAGTCTGCTGAATTCCTGTGAGTCTGGCGACGGCCAGTCCTAGCCCTTAAAAACGCTCTCAGGAATGTTGCCGTCGATAAGCAACCGCCGAACCCGCTTCAAAATAGCGTCGGCGATACGATGACCCGCCTGATCGGCCTTGATCACGCACCAGCGTGGATCGGTCTTCGACATCTCGAGATAACCCTTACGGATACTCTGGTGGAACTTCAAAGGCGCCTGCTCAAATCTGCGCTCGTTCTCGTTATCGACGCGACCTGCAGCAGCACCATCTCCACTAAACAAATCTGGCTTGTTAGAAACCCGCGCCAGACTCACTTTTGGGTCAAGATCAAGCAACACCGTTAGATGGGGCGTGAGTTCCGCCGTCGCAATATCATTCAACTGCTTGATCGTCTTCAGATCGCCGCCACGGGCGTAGCCCTGATAGGCCAACGTCGAGTCGATATATCGATCAAGAACCACTACTTTTCCACGGTCCAACGCTGGGCGAACCGTCTCGAACATCAGCTGCGCACGAGCCGCCTCAAATAACAACGTTTCTGCTAATGGTGATGATGAGTTAGTGCGCTTGATCCAACGACGAACATTGTTTCCAAGATCGGAACTGCCAGGTTCCTGTGCGTGAATCGTGTCGATTCCGAAGCTCTGGAGTTTGTGGAAAAGACGCTCCGACTGAGTCGATTTTCCAACGCCCTCGCCACCCTCGAAAGTAATCAGAAGACCGCCTTTAACCGTGCGTTTTTTCATACGCTCGCTGTCGGCTCCGAAGTCCATTTCTTCCTGCCCTTTAGCAGTCAAGTTGCGTTCCTCATTTTTGGCTGTGGTTGAGGCATGAAAACCGCCCCAGAATTATGGATTGAACCCTATCGCTTGCGGCGCCGGATTACAACGCGCCGTGACGGCTCTCTGCCCATGCTTGCCGATCCCAGATTATTGCGGGCGGCCAGGCCGTGTTGCAACCGACGAACATACGGTGGTTGCGACATCAGTTCGACCCGCTGTTCACCCGATACGATTCGGCTGATCGCTGCCTCGGTTTCTTTCAACGCTTCTCGTGAACGACCACTCTGAGTCGCCTCGTCGAGATCGCTATCAAGAACCCTGCTGGCGCTGACTTTTTCCTGGCTGAACCGCTTGAGGAACTGCCTGATCTGCTCTTTAGTTCCACGTCGTAAAACGTGAACCATAACGCCATCACGCTCGGCTTTTCGAATTGCTGTAGGTCGACGGCTATAGTGCGACTTTGTAGTTACAAATATTTCACCGGCGTCAGCGAAATCGACCACCTGCACTGGTGCGTCGGTCTCATCGACTACATCTGTGATAGCGGTCTTAGGAATTCCGAACGGAAATACCTTCGTCACGATCTGCTTTGGAGGCTCCGACGGTTCATCAAATTCACTGAGATCCAACTCAGATCGACCGTTGCCGTTGCCGTTGCCATTGGCGTTACGAGGCGCACGCTCTCGTCGTTCTCGCCCGCGATCACGTTCCGGATCACGACGTGGACGCCTTCGCCCAACCTCGTTTATCTCGAACGGAGCCGGCATGAACTCCGATTCCGTACCCGGCATCTCTTCGACTTCAGTTTCTACGCGGCCATCAGGCTGAAGTCGGCGCGCTTCTTGCGGAATCGATATGCCACGAAGCATCCGGTCGACAGCTGTGCCAACCTCCGGGTGAATCGCAACTGAATTGCGCTCTCGAATCTCAACAACAATATCGAACGTCGGATCATGCTTGCGTTCAAGAACAGTCTTCTGCGTACGTCGCCGGCGTGCTTCGATATCGCCAAGCGTTACGGTCTGCATACCGCCAACGAGGTCGGCGAGAGTCGGGTTAGATACAACGTTTGCCAGCGTGTTGCCGTGCGCGGTCGCAACCAGTTGAACTCCACGTTCAGCAATCGTTCGGGCCGCAAGCGCCTCAAGCTCAGTGCTCATCTCGTCGATGACAATAACTTCTGGCATGTGGTTCTCGACACCCTCGATCATCACATTGTGCTGCAGGCTGGTGTTCGCCACCTGCATGCGTCTAGCACGCCCGATAGCCGGATGCGGTACATCCCCGTCACCAGCGATTTCGTTCGAAGTATCTACAACCACAACACGCTTACCAGCTTCATCGGCGAGCACGCGGGCGGTCTCACGAAGAATCGTAGTCTTGCCAACTCCGGGTCGACCCAGAATCAGCACGCTCTTGCCTAATCGAATCAAATCTTCGATAAGCCGAACCGATCCGAACACAGCACGCCCAACTCTGCAAGTAAGGCCCACTGCTTCACCCGCGCGGTTTCGCATCACCGATATTCGGTGGAGCGTCCGTTCGATGCCAGCTCGATTGTCGTCACCGAAGTGACCGACATTTTCGACGACCTGGGCGATTTGCTCACGCGTTACTTCAACATCGCTGAGCACAACATTCTGGCCAGGGAACCGAGCCTCAGGGTTACGACCTAAATCTAAAATCACCTCAACAAGTTCGCCAATATCTTCACGCTTTCGCAGCGTCTCGGCGATTTCTTGCGGGAGTATGTCGATGAATGCATCGAGGTTGTCGACGATTTGTGCGTTGGGATCTGCCAGTTCGAATTTCTCCTTGCTTATCAACTTATTCAAAAAATACGATCAACTGATCGCAGCAAACGCTCTCGCTGCTTCTGCAACCGTTTGAGCCAGTGGCTTAACCATCACTTCATATTGCGCCTGTTCCTCGAACCCGAGCGTCACCAGTAAATGTGATAGCGCTGGCCGATATTCTGGCACAACGGTCGATACCGGTACATCTTTACTGTCTGCGAGCGCCGCCGCAACCAGGCCTGTAAGTTCTGAACCTGCGTCTGGAGCCCAGTTTAGGCTAAACGTGTGACCTGAGCGGGTCGAATTACGCTGAATGACAGCCCCGATTTCGCCAGCCGAAAGATCCAATATCCATTCAGATGCCTTGCGACCGAGCCGTTCCGTACCAGCCGTCCAATCCTGCGACGTCTGCCCAAGCTTCATGCGAATCTCAATGGGAGTTGTGATGTTGTGCATTCGGAACAGGGCTACATCATCGGCCCCTACTCGTGGGCGCAGCTGTAGCGAGTGGTCGGGAATTCCAAGATTGGATATTGCAGTGTGAGCCGACTCCGACCGGTAAACGCTTTCACGGTAAATAGCCGTGTACCCGGCCTTTCTCGCGTCCTCGCTCACCCGAC
>CAVOCL010000242.1:0-3758 GCA_963694185.1 Dehalococcoidia bacterium | reverse complement strand
TTTGAATCTAGACCCTGCCGATGGCAGGGTCTTTTTTTGTTATATATTTGACTTCTTAAATTTGGCATTGCCGGTTTCTAACGATATTGGTGCCTGTGTCCACATTTAATCGTTTTATTATCGGATACCCTCTCGCCACGACTAGTAGGGACGCACCCACTGCGGCTAGTCAGTGGCGCTCCGGTTAGGACAACGTGTTTTCGGACATTCTAAATTCTCTGACCAGGGTTCAGTAATCCGCCTTGTGTTTGAGACCCAGGGTGGAAATGCCATGTTCACTGTGAGCGACAGTGGTTCTGGAATATCAACCCAGGATCAAGCGTCGATGTTCACGCCGTTCTTCCGCGGCACGAATCCGCTAACAACCAGCACTGCAGGCTCAGGTCTTGGACTCTCCGTAGTGCAATCGCTCGTCACCTTGCATGATGGACGAATCGCCATCGATAGCAAAATGGGTATTGGGACTTCGATTACCGTAACCTTCCCTGGTGTAAGCTCGGCTTCGTCCGACGGATAGTCGGCTAGCACTGATAGGCCGAGGCTGCTCTTAATGTCGAATCCCGAAGATTTTTCTGACCTCGCCAACCAACTCACCGAGTTCCTAAAACTGAAACTGGGCCAAGCTGTATCTCTCTCGGGCGATATGGCCCGCCTTCAAGGCGGCTTCGACACCGACACCTACGCATTCTTAATCGAAAACGCGCCCACTGATTTCCCGCAACACCTCGTACTCCGTCATTTCCAAAACCGACATGAATCCGGCCGAGTAGTACTCGAATCAACCATTCAAAACGAAGCGCACAGGGCAGGCCATCCTGTGCCTCAAGTACCGATCGATTCCACTGGTCAGTTCCTCAACGACCGCCCATTTCTAATAATGGAACGACTCGAAGGATCAGCTCTCGGAAGCCAAATAGAAGACGAATCCGTGCTTCAGCAGCTGCCCATCATCATGGCGAAACTGCAACTTGGACTCCATAAAATCGGTTCCACAAGCCTGCATACATTACTGGCAGAATCAGGCGCAAACACCTCAGCGATGTCGCCCAGTGCAATGCTCTCTCGCATCACCCATATTGCCAACGTAACAAACGAACCCGAACTCTTAGCAATCAAATCGTGGCTCGAAGACAACTGGCCAACCCAACCGCAATCGCCAACTATCTGCCACGGTGACTTCCACCCGAACAACATTCTCTATCAAGACGGCAAAGTAACGGGGCTAATCGATTGGGGAAACGTCATGTTCACCCACCCGGAGTACGACGTGGCGATCAGCCGGTTGATCATGTCGATTGGGTCACCTGATTGGGACCCAAATACACGGGAAGCAATGCAACCCATGCTCGATCAGCTCATCGCGGGACACCTCGCAATCTATCGAGCAGAAGCGGCGCTGGATGACGATCTGATCGACTACTACGCCGCCCTTCGCTCGGCACACGCCTACATGAAGGTCATCGGCGCCAGACGAGGAATCGATCTGCCGTACGTTGCAGCCAATGGCTACGCATGGGCGCTGCCTAAATTGTTCTCGGTAATCAGCAACGTCATCGAAACCAACACCGGCGTAAAGCTCGCGACAAGCTAACGTCCGAACAGCAACCTACTCGCCGTCCAAATACTCAGCCAGCGTCTTGATGTTGTACGTCTGACCACCCGTTACACCTGCGACCGATCCCTCGGCTTCAACCGCACAACGCGCCGTGTCGATCGAAGTGAAACACGGTATCCGCTGCATCACTGCAGCACGACGAATGTGGAATCCATCCTGCATCGTCGAACGGTCGCCTGTAACAGTGTTCACAACCGCCTTCACAGTGCCATCTTCGATAATGTCGACAACCGTGCGACCACTTCCGCCCTGCAGACGTTTCTCAACTTCGATTACCTCAACGCCCATCGCACGAATCATCTCTGCGGTTCCGCCGGTGGCGTAAATCGTGTGACCCGCCTCATCCAGCGTACGAACCAGACCAAGCGCATCGGCCTTGTCAGGATCAGCAATGCTCAACAGCACCGCATCGCCAGTCGGAATATTTAGGCCCGAACCCAGCAGAGCCTTGGTAATCGCACCCTCGAAAGTAGTGTCGATGCCCATCACTTCGCCAGTCGACTTCATCTCTGGACCCAGAAATGTGTCGACTCCAGCAAGCTTCGACATCGAGAACACAGGCGCCTTCACAGCGATCAGGTTCTGCTTCTTAGCAAGACCGCCCTTGTAGCCCTGCTCCTTGATCGTCTTCCCTCGCATCACTTCAGTAGCGATACGAACCATTGGAATTCGAGTGACCTTCGAAATAAACGGAATCGTTCGTGATGATCGTGGGTTCACCTCGATTATGTAAATCTCAGGCTCGCCCGGGTTTCGGCTCGCGCCGCTCGGGTCAAAACCACGATATGTACCACCACCGGCGACAACGAACTGAATGTTCATCAATCCAACAATCCCCAGAGCAAGCCCGATTCGACGTGTGTAGTCGACAATCGTCTCGACCTCATCCTCAGTAAGCGACTGAGCCGGGTAGACCGCCATCGAATCGCCCGAGTGAACACCCGCACGTTCGATGTGCTGCATGATTCCGGGAATCAGCACGTCCTCGCCGTCACAAACGGCATCCACCTCAACCTCAAGTCCGGTCAGGTAGTGGTCAATCAAAATCGTCTGGCCGGGAAAGTCCCGAATCGCCATTTCGAAATATCGAAGCAACTCGGCAGGAGTCTGAACAATCTCCATCGCCCTACCGCCAAGTACATAGCTGGGGCGAACGAGAACCGGATAGCCAACGTTCCCGGCCACCTGCAACGCGCTCTCCACATCGGAAGCCATGCCACCCGGAGGTTGCGGCAATCCGTGACGCTGGGTCACCTCTTCAAATCGTCCACGATCCGAAGCAAGGTCAATTACATCTGGCGTCGATCCGAGCACTGGTAAATCGGCAACACCAAGCGATTGCGAAAGGTTGATCGCGGTTTGGCCACCGAACTGAACCATGGTCGAAGGGAGTTCTCCGTCGCCACCCTCGTTTTCGATAATATCGCGAACGCTCTCTTCGTCGAGCGGCTCGAAGTACAGCCGATCTGAAGTATCGAAGTCAGTCGAAACCGTTTCCGGATTCGAGTTGATCATCACTGACTCAACACCCGATTTCTGCAAAGCCCAGGCAGCGTGCACCGAGCAATAGTCGAACTCGATCCCCTGCCCAATTCGAATCGGACCACTGCCCAAAACGATCGCAGTCTCGCGACCCGTCGGAATCGCCTCGTTCTCCTGCTCATACGTCGAGTAGAAGTACGGCGTAACAGCCTCGAACTCGCCGGCGCATGTGTCGACCATCTTGTAAACCGGCTTGAGTCCCCACTCCTTGCGCATCGTGCGAACCTGCTCGGGAAGGTAGTCGGCAAGCGTGCCGATCTGTGCGTCCGAGAATCCCATCCGCTTGGCGCGCCTCATCAGATCAGGCGTTAGTTCCTCGGCAAGCAATGTGCGTTCCATCCCGACAATGCGCTGCAAAGCACGGGTGAACCACGGGTCGACACTGGTTTCAAGAGTTACCGATTCCGCTGTTCGTCCTCCACGTATGGCGGCAATCAGCTTCCACAATCGGTCGTCATCTGCCAACAAATCCGATGGACCCTCGCCACCCCAATCAGGGTTCTCCCACAGCAACGATCCACGACCGTTTTCCATCGAGCGAACTGCCTTTTGCAGTGCTGCTTCGAACGTACGGTCGATCGCCATCACTTCGCCGGTGGCC
>CAVOCL010000241.1:0-3786 GCA_963694185.1 Dehalococcoidia bacterium | reverse complement strand
CCAAACACGATTCAGAGCTGAAGTAAACAGATAAAAATGCTTGAGATTACTAACCTGCACGCGTCCGTCGTGGACATTGAAGATTCAGAGATTCTTAAGGGAATCGACCTGAAAGTTGGCAAGGGCGAAGTTCACGCCATCATGGGACCCAACGGTTCCGGCAAGAGCACGCTCGCAAACGTGCTGATGGGTCGCTTCGACTACGAAGTTACCGCTGGTGACGTGACGTTTGATGGCGAGTCGATTCTCAAACTTCGACCCGACCAGCGTGCGCATTTGGGCATGTTCTTAGCTTTCCAGTACCCGGCAGAAATTCCCGGTGTTCGACCGTGGCAGTTCCTGAAGGCAGCGCTGGATTCCAAGGCCGAGGCTAACAGCGTTGAGAAGATGACTGTTCGCAACTTCTCGAAGCTTTTCGACGAGAAGGTTGAGGCCGTTGGCATCAATCCGCAGCTGGTGAAGCGTTCGTTGAACGAAGGTTTCTCGGGTGGTGAGAAAAAGCGAAACGAAATGCTTCAGCTTGAAGTGCTTCAGCCTTCACTTGCCATTCTCGATGAGACCGACTCCGGACTCGACGTCGACGCACTGCGAATCGTTGCTGAAGGCGTGAATTCGATGCGGTCGCCAGAGCGATCGTTCATCGTGGTTACTCACTACCAGCGACTGCTGAACTACATCACACCAGACGTGGTTCACATTCTGGTCAAGGGCAGAATCGTCAAGACTGGCGGACCTGAGCTTGCATTGGAAGTCGAGAAGAGCGGCTACAAGCAGTACCTCGAAGAAGCCGA
The DNA here is from genome assembly GCA_963694185.1 of Dehalococcoidia bacterium. Lineage (GTDB taxonomy): Bacteria > Chloroflexota > Dehalococcoidia > Lucifugimonadales > Lucifugimonadaceae > Lucifugimonas. The sequence continues at coordinate 2,995 of CAVOCL010000241.1, read as the reverse complement.
AGTGAACGCCTAATAATGACAACCGCAACGCTGCCAGCGGCAGTCGATAAATATTCTGATGCATTCGCTTCGTTTTCTGATGCTAGTGCTGATGTGCCTGAGTGGTTGAAGGCCATTCGCAATCAGGCATGGGCGACTTTTTCGGAGCTTGGTATTCCAGTCAAACGACGTGGAAACGAGCTTTGGAAGTACACCGATCTTCGGCCTTTGGCTGCGCTCGATTTCGAGTACGGCTCTGGCGGATCTGTTTCGCTTGATGAGATCAAGGCGGCGGGTCCGTGGGATGACGCATGGGACACTTTGGTTGTTGTTGACGGGGTGTTCAGTGCAGAGCTTTCTAATCTGCAAGGGACATCTGGACTGACCGCAATAAGCCTTGCTGAAGCGATTTCTTCAGGCGTAGGCGATATCGAATCGCAGCTGGCGAGTTTGGCCGGTCGTGAGGAGTACGCCTTCACCGCTTTGAGCACGGCGTTCGTGGACGACGGCGCTTACATTGCGATAGCCGACGACGCTGACCCGGCAACGCCGATTCACGTTGTGTTTGTAACGTCAAATTCTGGGAACTCCGGTTCGAGTAGAGCTTCGTATCCTCGACTTTTGATCGACGCCGGGGTCAACACTCTGGCCGTCATTATCGAGTCTCACATCAACCTTGCTGAGTCTGCTCAGCTATCGTTGCCCGTGGTCGAAGTGTTCGCCAAACCCGGCGCCACTGTTCGGCACTACCGAGTACAGATGGAGAACGAGCATTCATATCATCTGGGGACAACTCGAGTTCAACAGCTGAACGATTCGAGCTTCAACTCAACGACGTTTGCTGTTGGCGCAGCGATCGCCCGAAACGATATTCACACGCAGCTCGATGCACCCGGGGCGAACTGCACGTTGCACGGTTTGTACATGACAAGCGGCACGCAACAGCAGGATCAAGAGATCAGCACGACTCACGCCAAGCCGCACTGCACGTCGAACCAGTTCTACAAGGGCATTCTTTCTGGCAAGTCACACGCTGTTTTCAGCGGAAAAGTGGTTGTTGAACGGGACGCTCAGAAATCTGACGCAACGCAGAAAGACTTGAACCTTTTGCTTTCACGTGGGGCCGAGATCGACGCAAAGCCTTCTTTGGAAATTTACGCCGATGATGTAACTGCTGCTCACGGCGCGACGGCGGGTCACGTTGATCGAGACACGCTGTTTTACCTGCAGTCTCGGGGTGTTGACGAAGAATCTGCCAAGGCGATTCTAATTCGTGGATTCGCCGAAGAATTGCTTGACGAGTTCAAGCCGGAAGCGTTGTACGCATTTGTGGAAAAAGTTACCGACGAGCGGATTCCGGTGTTGCTTGCTGAGTCTGACGCATTGGGAACAGCATGAGCATGACCCAAGCTGGCATTCGTGCCTTTGATGTTGACGCTATTCGTGCCGATTTTCCAATTCTGTCTCGCAAGATAAACGGGCAGGAGCTGGTGTATCTCGACAACGCTGCTACTTCGCAGAAGCCTAAGCAGGTTATTCAGTCACTGGTCGACTACTACGAGCAGACGAATGCCAACGTTCACCGGGGCGTGCACACGCTTTCGATTGAGGCGACAGATGGCTACGAGCTGGCTCGTACGAAAGTTACCAAGTTCATCAACGCTCCTCGACCTGAGGAAGTTATCTGGACTCGCAACACCAGTGAATCGTTGAACCTCGTGGCGGCTACGTGGGCTGATGCCAATATCAACGAAGGCGACAATATCGTTATTAGTGCGATGGAGCACCACTCGAACATCGTTCCGTGGCAGCAGCTTGCTGCGAAGAAGAACGCCGAGCTGCGGTATCTGGCGGCTGGCGAAGATGGTTTATTGGACGTTTCGAATGTCGATTCGATTATCGATTCACGCACCAAGCTCGTTGCGATAACGCACATGTCGAACGTGCTTGGAACGATCAACCCGGTTGCCATGCTGGCTGACAAGGTTCATGCCGTTGGTGGCGTGATTTTGGTCGACGCTGCGCAAAGCGTTCCGCACATGGCGGTTGATGTTCAGGCGTTAGACACCGATTTCCTTTGTTTTTCGGCCCACAAAATGCTCGGGCCAACGGGCATTGGTGTTTTATGGGGTAAGTACGATCTTCTTGAAGCGATGCCGCCGTACATGTTTGGTGGCGACATGATTCTGGAAGTGACCTACGAGGACGCCACGTGGAACGACCTGCCTTACAAGTTTGAGGCAGGGACCCCGAACATTGCAGATGCGATCGCCACGGGGGCGGCGGTGGACTATCTGGCCGATCTCGGCATGGATAACGTTTGGGCGCACGAGCAGGAGCTGACTGCCTACGCCATGGAGCAGATCCTTTCGATGAATAGCATTCGTGTGTTGGGTCCGCAGGATCCGGCGCTTCGTGGTGGAGTGATTTCGTTCATTCACGACACGATTCACCCGCATGATCTGGGCACTGCGCTCGATCAGCAGGGAATTGCGATTCGCACGGGGCACCACTGCGCCATGCCGCTTGTTCGCAGCTTCGATGTTGTGGCGGCAGCACGGGCGAGCTTCTACATTTACAACACGAAATCCGAGGTTGATGCTTTGATCAACGGGATTAGTGAAACCGAAAGGTATTTCAGCCGATGAGCGGTGGCATGTCGGGTCTCAACGATATGAACGAGCTGTACGAAGCGATCATTCTTGATCACTACCGCAGCCCGCGAAACACGGCTCCTGTCGATTCGCCTGATATCGATCTCGAAGTAAATAATCCGTTTTGCGGGGATGAGTTTCACATTCAACTTAAGGTTGACGGCAGTGCCGTTACTCAAGTTGGAATTACTGGTCGAGGCTGTGCTATTAGCCAGGCTTCAGCTTCGTTGCTTGCCGAGTTGGTTGAGGGCAAGTCATCGGACGATGTTCATGCGGCGGTCGATTCGATTCGACGGTTGCTGAAGGGCGAAGAGGTTTCCGAGGAAGAGCGCGATATTCTTGGCGATATCGAGGCGCTTGAG
>CAVOCL010000240.1:0-3811 GCA_963694185.1 Dehalococcoidia bacterium | reverse complement strand
GGGATGCTGGGTGGATGCTCGATCTTGCCGATAGAGTTTTAGAACAACTCCCGTAATTAGAAGCACATCCAGGTGAGGGCAGGCGTACACTGCCCTCGCTTTGCCTAACACCGATATAACTTCGACCACTCCAAAAGATGACTCCGACGACGAGGTCCTGAATCAAGTTCAGGACGACGAGGAACCGGATCATGGCAGTTCTGGAAAACCAGACTCCGTAGCGAAAAATACCTCACTTGGCCTTATGTACGGCCTGTCAGCAGGTCACGGGATAAAGCACTTCGGACAGGGCGCTCTGCTGGTGATGATTCCCAGCATAAGAGCAACGCTCGGGCTTTCCGACGTTGCGATCGGCGGAATTTCGTCGACGCAATCGATCGCTTCAGGAATCGCAAACATTCCTGCGGGCATTCTGACCGATATGTTCCGCAAGAAGATCGCATGGATCCTTCTCGCCTCGATGCTCATGGTCGGCACCGGCTACATCATCATCGGCGTGGCACCCGTTTACTGGGTGCTCCTTATAGGTGTTGCGATTGTCGGATTCGGTACGTCGATGTGGCACGCCCCGGCGTTCGGCACACTGGCTGCCAGATATCCAGAGCGGCGAGGTTTCGCTATGGCCGCGCATCTCACCGGAGCACAAGTAGGAAACACAACCTCACCGTTGATAATCGGATTCCTGCTCGCTGGGTCAATCGGATCTTGGGTTGTGTTCAGCGGGGTCGACTGGCGCTGGCTTGCAGTGATCATTGCAATTCCGATGTTTATGACCGGATTAGCTGTAATCGCGAAGTTCAAGACAGCTGGTGCCGAATCGACAGGATCGGTAAGCCTTAGAGAGTATTTCGGGTCAGCAAAAAAATTATTTACCAACCCGGGCGTACTCGGCATGGCGTTGCTCGGGGCTCTGCGAGGTGCGATTCACAACTCGTTCCAGGTGTTCCTCGTTCTGTACATGCGTGAGGAGCTCGGCTATTCAGATACGTTCGTTGGAGTTCACGTCGCACTGATCACGATGGCCGGGATTATTTCCACCCCCATCATGGGCAACCTGTCGGACCGAATAGGGCGCAGGCCCGTTATTTCGTTCGCAATGAGTTCAATGACGATCCTTATCTTCCTGTTCCTACAATTCGATTCAGGATTGCCCATGACAGCGCTGATTGCAGTGCTGGGTCTGTTCTTTTTCTCGGTGATGCCGATCATCAACGCAGCCGCGATGGACATGATCGATAAAGGCTCAGAGGGATCTGGAACGGCGTTAATGTTCTCCGGAGGAGCGATTATCGGATCGTTTACTCCGATTGCTGCCGGGTTCATCAACCAGTCGCAGGGATTTCATGGCGTGATCATCTTCTCAGGAGCCATCGCCGGCCTGGGCGCATTGCTCTCGCTAATACTGCCTATGACGCGTAAGTCGTAAGCTTCACCCGAATTGGAATCCCAATTGAAAGGTCAGTGATTACTGATCGAATAGCCGATCCCACGGTGTGAACGGATCAGGGCGTCACCATCGTCGCTGTCCGACGACTCTTGATTCAGTTTCTGGCGAAGCCGACGAATTGCCATATGCACTGCAGCGTCGGAAACCTTTTCGTTGCCCCATGCCTGTACTTTCAGAGTCGAGTATTCAACTACGACACCGGGTTCAGTTAGCAGTAATTTAAGTACATCCCATTCTGTGAGGTTCAGCTCCACAGTCTGTTCGTCAACTGTTGCTTGCTTACGATCAAAATCGAGCAACATGCCCTGAGTGGCAAACGTGGTTCGTTTTACTTTACGACCAGCCACACGGCGACTTACGGCTTCGACTCGTGCCATTAGGACTATCGGGGTGAACGGCTTTGTGATGTAGTCGTCGGCGCCAATAGTAAGTGCCATGGCCACCGATTCCGTGGTTTCGTTCCCGCTCACAACGATTATCGGCATATCTGTGTTCTTACGAACCTGCCGGAGGACTTCCAGACCATCGATATCGGGGAGCCCCATATCGAGGAACATAAGATCAGCCTCTTCCTTCGCCAGATAATCTATCGCGTCGGTACCAAGCTCGAACTCTACGAACTCGTGTGGGATGGTCGAAATTTCCAGGCAAACACGAATCGAATCCCGCTGATTTGGATCGTCGTCGCAGATGATAAATTTCAATTAGATGCTTGCTCGTGGTACATGCCGTACTCAACTGGGTGGATTTTCATGCATTTCAGAGCGAACAATACCAGTTTCGCCGTTTGTACCAACTAGATGTGCCAGTTGTTGCGCTACAGCGTGGTATCTGAATAGCCCCTCAGATGTCGTGCGGACAAAGTACCCTTACCCACGATTGAGATCAATGTGATCGAATTCGCAAACCCGCTGAAAGCTAGAAACACCTAACGAATCAGGATCTACACATGAAGGCTATCGATATCCACGCTCACATCCCTCGTATGCCCGGCATTGCCGAGTACGGGATTGAGCCCGGTCTGCGTCGGATGTTTCGCATGAACGATGAACCGGATGATGTGGCGAAGATGGTCGAGACGTATCGAGCGATCGACACGATGGCCGTGATTTTCTCGGTCGATGCCGAGACTGAAACTGGTGATCTGCCAGATCCGAACGACTACGTTGCCGAAACGGTAGCTGCACACCCGGACGTGCTGATGGGCTTCGCCAGCGTTGATCCTCGAAAGGGCGATGCTGCGGTAGTAGAGCTTGAACGTGCGGTCAAGGTTCTTGGGCTCCGTGGATTAAAGCTTCACCCGATTCATCAGGCGTTCTTTCCAGATGATCCTGAATTCACCCCGTTGTTTGCGAAAGCGGAGGAGTTGGGCATCCCAGTACTGATGCATTCGGGTTACGCAGCGGCTGGAGCTAACTCGCCTGGAGGGGGAGGATTCGAGTTGGCGTATTCACGGCCTATACCGCACGTCGATTCACTCGCCGCACGGCATCCGGGGCTGACGATCATCATGGCTCATCCCGCTTGGCCGTGGATTCAAGAGCAGATTGCTGTCGCATTGCATAAGCCGAACGTCTTTATAGATCTATCCGGGTGGGCGCCGAAGTACATACCGAAGGAATTAATTGCTGAAGCGAGTGGTCGGCTTCGCAAGAAGGTTTTGTTCGGATCGGACTATCCGTACGTGTCGCCGGTGACTTGGATGGAGCAGTTTGAAGAGCTCGATATTCGTGATGAGGCGCGCCCGTTGATTTTGCATGACAACGCGGCCGGAATTTTGGGGCTCTAGAGGCGGTGGCGGGTCATCCTTCCCTTCAAGGGAGGGAGTTAGAGGGTGGGTTCGGTCGTTGTCCCTAATCAGCCGGGATGCTGGCTAACACGTCTTCAACCGACACCCCAGCCCTCTTCCCTGACAAGGAGAGGGGACAGATCGCACAGATGAAATCCCACTCGTTACCGGATAACACTCGGACTATACGCGAGATGCACCAGGGGGGTTCTCGGCAGAGGCCAAAACTGTTACGGTCGAGGGCAAGTTCATTTGTTCCTTAACGCGATGCGCCCCTCCGGAGGCGTAATTGGAGGGGTGCATGGGCTCGCAGCGGAGACTGTGCCAGGAACTTCAGAGCCCCGTGAGCGTTTCTGGCGGCGTGAGGTTTGTGTGTCCGCACAAGCTTCAGCATTTCATCTAGTTGTCTCTACGCGATATTCAGTTTTGTTTGCCTAACGGCAGGATGATCTGGATTTTGCGCGTCCGCTGATTTGCCGACGCTCCAGATCATCCAATCTATTGCTACCTAGACCTTTACTTTGCTTGGTGCGTACTGCCTCGGGGTTGACGAATATCCAGCGACGCCACCGTTC
>CAVOCL010000239.1:0-3837 GCA_963694185.1 Dehalococcoidia bacterium | reverse complement strand
GTCCTCCGCCCATATTTCGCATCTGGTCGGCGTGCTTCCAGTTTTCTCCGAACTGGTCGTAGTCCTTACGACGTGCGGGATCGCCAACAACCTCATACGCCTCATTGACCTTCTTGAACTGATCCTGGGCGCTATCGTCGTTCGGGTTTACGTCGGGATGAAGCTTTCTAGCCATCCGCCTGTAAGCCGTCTTAATGTCTTTGTCGGAGGCACTTTTGTTGACTCCGAGTAGGTCGTAGTAGTTCTGGGCCATAAGTCGCTTTATAGATTTGTTAATCGCTCCAGCACCCGTTAATTAGGGGTTCTGCAGTTTGGAATAGATGAATAATAACACATCTTACTCAATACCAGGCATATGATTTGACAAGCTGATTATCAGATTTCTATAATCGATATGTGCAAGTTTTGATAACAACCTGGTCAACAACAGCCGGGGGGGCTCTCCTCCGAGGCAACCCGGCAACTAACAAACAAGGAACGAAAACAATGGCAATCGAGAAGTGGCAATCGTTAGGCAGCATCAGAGATTTCGATGATTGTTCAACCGATTCGCCAGAGGCCGAGCGGCGCGAAACACCGAGCCCAAGGCATGGAGCATCCCGCTCGACGTCGTTCAGGACGGCGATTCACTCGTAGTAACGGCGTCTGTGCCGGGAACCACTAAAGACGGTATCGACGTATCGGTCGATGACAACGTGCTCACCATCAAGGCAAAGTCGGCCAGTTCCACAACAACTGACGAGACGACCGACAAGTCGAACTCATACCTTCTACGCGAGCGTCGAACCGCCTCCTACTACAGGGCACTTCGGCTCCCCGAGACAGTCGACTACGAGAACGCAGAATCGACCTTCAAGGACGGCGTGCTAACCATCAAGCTCCCGAAGCTTGAGTCGAAAAAGGCTCGCAAGCTCGAAATTTCAGCTGTCTAACCGCAGCACGTACACCGATCGGGACGCCACACTTTCAGGCGCTCCGATCAACGGAATCGGCCGTCGATTGCCCACCAGTCGACGGCCGATTTTAATAGCGACCTAGCCGCCCGTCCCCCAACAGAGTCGGTGAAGCGATACCCTGAATGCTTCGATAATTTCGCATTCAATAAGATTCCTTGAACTCAACTCCCCCAAACTCAGACAGCGCTCCGGCTACCCCCAAAACGGCTGGCCTAATGCACGGCACCGAGACGCCACCGTCGCTCCCAGCATTCTTTTCGCGCTACCAAAGCCGAATCGATGAAGCCCTGCGTGCCGAGTTAACCGGGCTTGAACCCGAAATGTACGACATCCACCGTTACTACATGGGCTGGCAGGAAATCGATGGCTCCGACTCGAACTCGATGGGCGGCAAGCGCATGCGTCCGACTCTCGCTATGCTCGCAGCCGACGCCGTTGGCGGCGATCTCGAACGCGCAACCCCAATCGCAGTCGCCCTCGAATACGTCCACAACTTCTCCCTGATCCACGATGATCTAGAAGACATGGATCGAGTCCGCCACCACCGCCCAACCGTTTGGGCAGTCTGGGGCGAACCCGCAGCAATCGTTTCGGGCAACGCTATGCTGAAAATCGCCGATCACGCAGCCTGGAAACTACGTTCCGTTGGTGTTGAAGAATCGGTCGCACTCGAAGCAGAAGCCGTACTGACCGACCACTACCTCAAGATGATGGAAGGTCAGTACTTAGATATTTCGTTCGAAACCAAAGAGTCCGTCAGCGTCGACCAGTATCTAGACATGATCGAACGCAAAACCGGTGCACTCATCGAAGCCTCCATTTACCTCGGCAGTCTGGTGGCTCCAGAAAAGGGTCCCGACCGCCAAAAAGCAACTGCACTTAAATCCATCGGCTACGACCTGGGCAGAATTTTCCAAATACGTGATGATGTCCTCGGCGTCTGGGGTGGGGTAGAAACCGGCAAGCCAGTTGGTGCCGATATCAAACGTAAAAAGAAAGCCCTCCCTGCAGTTCACGCGCTCAGCAACTCAACCGGCCCGAGCGCCGATCGCCTCAAAGAAATTTTCCGCACGGAAGGCGATCTCAACGCAGAAGACGTGCACGTCGTTCTCGAAGTTATGGAAAATCTTGGCACGCAAGAGTACTGCCAAACCATGGCAGAACAGCGATGGGTCGAATGCAAACGGATGATAGAGTCGCTCGAACTCTCGGGAACCACTGCAGCTGAATTCACCGAACTCGGCGAATTCCTGCTAATTCGTGAATCCTAATATCTGCAATGGCTGGTGGTCCAACCGCAGCCAAGCAGCCAACCATCCGCCAGCAGTCAGGCGCAGCACGCAACTCACATGATCGTCGCACTGGGATCTATACAACGAGAAGCAATCGGAATTATTCGCGCCGGCGACTACACAGCGGTCGAAGCACCCGAAGATTTCATTGCTTATCGCCCAGAATCCCCAGATTTCCCTGCGATCGTACTGAGCGGAACGGGATCTGAACGAGCGGCTCGAGCGACGAAATGGGCGACCGAAGAATTCGATCCAGAAGCGATTATTTCGTTCGGCTTCTGCAGCGCGGCGAAAGAGCTTGAACGATCTGGCGATATCGTGATCGCCGCCAGGGTGGTCAACCTGCCCGGTACGCCCTTCGAATGGTCAATTGTCGACGACACCGACTCGCTCGGCCCAGATAGATCTTTGCTTCTCGCATCGAGAACCGCAGTCGAAGTCGCAGGGCTCGACTATTACCAGGGAACAGTCGTCACCGTATCCAAACTCGCCACCACATCGGGCACTAAACGATGGCTGGGAGAAGCGCTAAACGCCACGGCAATCGATACAGAATCACACAGTATCGCGAGCATCGCCGCAAAAAATGGTATTCCATGGACTGTTGTACGCAGTGTGCTTGACGATCGAGATTTCGACGCACCGAAAATCATCCAACGCACCGGCTCAGGCCCCAACGAACGAGGGATAACCGCCTACATCAAGCATCTATCGAACGCACCGAAAGATCTCCCGGCACTCATACGTCTCGGCCGATCATCCACCCGTGCAAGCGCATCGCTCACAACGTTCATGGCAGCATTTATGGAAGCCCACGCGGCTCTCAGCGCCGCCGAACAGCCGGTGGAAACAAGCTAAAATCGACCGTTAAAGCAACCCTCGCATCACGACAAACCCAATAATTGGCAATCCCAAACCTAATCTCGACCGTATTTCGGTTGGGACTGGCGTGCTAAATCGCTATACTAAATTCGCTGGTCTGTAGCCGCGCCGCTGGGCAAATCTATGGCTGGTAGCATGAAGATTAACCATGGAACCGACAGATGCTGAAATGCACTTGTTGAAGTAACATGATTAGTGCCAAGGCCTTAGGCGTCGAAAATTCGGGTTATTTGCTGGAAATCGTCGTCGTTAAAACGCGTATCCTCAGCGGAACAAATGCTATGTTGCTTCCGCTAAGTTTTGTGCCCTAAGGGGGAAATAAGTTTGCATTCGGATAAGACACGCACGATGTCGGCAGTTGAAGCCGGTCGAATAAGCGTGTTGAACGGTACCTCGCCCGGCGGATTATCGACCGGCACCGAATACAAGGTATTTAGCAAGATCGTCGAAGTCGAATCGACCGACGCTCCCCAGCTAATCGACTTCACCGACACCGTACGCCAACTCGTCTCAGAGTCTGGCGTCACAAACGGTCAGGTCTCGATATTTAGTACCCACACTACGTTCTCAGTAATGATCAACGAGAACGAACCCCTCCTTTTAAAAGACATGGAGCACTTCCTCGAACGAAGCGCCCCAAAAGACGCCTACTACGGTCACAACGATTTCGAACTACGCACCGTAAGCATGCGCCCCAATGAATGCCC
>CAVOCL010000238.1:0-3849 GCA_963694185.1 Dehalococcoidia bacterium | reverse complement strand
TTCACATGCTAGCACACTCTTTGTGAGGATTCAGTGAGAATCGGAAGCTGCGGACCGGAGACCGTTGAGGCTTAAGCGACACTTTAGATATGACATGCGTCATAATTTATTAAGTTACGTGCTTGGAGCGGTCACACCTGACGCAGTCGAGGCGGTTGATTCGAGTGGCTGTTGAGGCGGTAGTGGCAGCGATATTGATGGCTATCGTGCTATATTTTGCCGATGAAAAATCCCAGCTCTGCCATGTACGTTGAGAGCGCTCTTGAGTTTGCAGCAAAGGTCGCAGATCGCGTCGATGAGATCGACGAGTCGCGCCGAATCCCCGCCGATCTGGCGGGGGAGATGGCTGAAGCAGGAATGTTTCGGTTACTGATTCCAAAATCTCTTGGTGGATTCGAAATCGATCACCCTTCGTTCGTCGAGATAGTGCGAGCGTTCGCCGAGCAAGACGCCAGCGTTGCGTGGTGCGTCAACCAGAACAATATCTTCGCCACTGACTCGGCGCGAATGGACATTGAAACAGCCCGTGAAATCTGGAGTCCTCCTCGAGGTATCGTGACAAACGGGCCACCTTCTAGAGAGACAATTGCAGTACCTGTAGATGGCGGGTATCGACTTTCCGGACATTGGGATTTCAGCAGCGGCAGCAGCCATTCAACGTGGCTTGCGGCACGCTCTGCTGTCAAAGGAAGGTCCGGCGAGCCGCCGATGTTCCTGATGCCGAAGTCCGACGTAACTATGGTCGATACATGGGAGGTGAATGGGCTTCGAGGTACCGCGAGTTTCAGCTTCGATGCGGATGACGTGTTCGTTTCCGACAAACACGTTTACATGGAGTCGAATAAACCTAGAGCAACCAGTCCGATCTACGCGATTCCCAAGATTCCGTTGTTTGCTATCGGGTTCGGCACGATTTCGATTGCGCTTGCGAGGGCGTGTTTAAACGATGCAACGGCACTGGCTCGTGGAAAAACGCAACAGGCGATTGCAGCTGCGATGGTCGACAGGTCGACTGTGCACAGGCAGGTCGGCGAGTCAGAAGCGGAACTGCGAGCAGCCGACGGGTACCTGAGAGCCAGTTCGGCTGCTTTGTGGGCAGAGGCGAGTGGAAACGGCGAGGTGTCGACTGATGCGCGGATTGAGGTGCGCATGGCTTCTACCTACGCCATCAGACAATCTGCGAATGTTGTCGACTCTGCCTACGAGCTGTTCGGTGCTGGTGCCATTTTCAAGAGCAATCTGATCCAGCGTCGATATCAAGACATGCACACGATCGCCCAACAGATCCAGGGTAGAGCGACAAATTTCGAAACTGCGGGTCGTTACTTTCTGGGCCTTGGCGCTATTGGAATGCTGTAGAACTCCTCCCGCGCACGTCCTCATTATTCTTATTCCCAAAAAAAGTAGCGATAAAAATTCACGGTCAAAATCGTTTGGGAATCAGAGAATCAGGTGGTCACAACGCTCAACGGATCAAGCGGGATCGTTATTGTGCCTGATCGCCAATTCCGCGTCGGCAGATTGATCTTTCTGCCCTCGAACCGACAGCACCAGCAGGCCGCCCGCAGCGAATATGACAGAGACGATCCAGAAAGAAGTTTCGTAGCTGCCCGTCAGGTCGAACAGACTTCCTGCCAGAATCGGGCCAATCAGAACAGGAACTGTCGCCAGCACCATCGCCACAACTCCCTGAATCGAGCCGAAACTTCGAAGCCCGAACGTTTCCATAACGACAAGAGACATTAGCGGGCCAATTCCTCCGAATCCGGCTCCGAAAAACACGATCGCTGGCCATACAAATATGGACGAGCCTGCGAGCGTAACGAAGATGACTCCAGACGACATTATGGAAATGGCGATTACAAAAGAAAGCCGCGCCGTGAGTCGTTCGCTGATTAATCCCCAGCTGAGCTTGCTGGCCAGTGCCATTCCCGCCAGAACCGTTAGCACAAGAGTCGCCTTTGACGAACTCCATCCAACCGATTGCATGTGCGGAATAAGTTGTGTCATGAACGACGGATAGCTGAATCCGGCGCAGGTGACTCCCGCCAACAGCAGCCAGAATTTTCGAGTGTTCATGGCTTCTCGCAGCGAATAGTCGCCTGAGCTCGGAGCTGTATCGGTGGTCGTGGTCGAGTCAGATTCGGTAAGAGGCTCTTCGTTCGATTCAGGTGTGCTACGAACGATGAACCAGACTGAGATCGCGGCGATCATCACTCCCCCACCGATGATCGAATATGCCAATCGCCAACTCTGGGTCTGGATGACCATGTTCAGCAGCGGTACGCCGATTAGCCCGAACGCATTGTTGCCGGTTATCGCTGTGCCCATCATGCGGCCGCGAGTCGCCGGGAACCACGTGCCCACCAGCTTTCCGACTGGCAAGAAGGTTCCTGGGAATCCCACTGCCAACATGGCACTGAGCGCATACCACTGCCACAGCTCAGTCATGCCAGCACGACCGAAGAACGAGGTACCGACGATCATCAGGGAGACCGTCATGATCGTCCGCGATCCATACTTATCGACAACCCAGCCAACGATGGGCGACAGTAGCCCGGAGATGAGACCGATAGAAAGCGACAGGTTTATCTGGGTCCGAGTCCAACCAAACTCCTGCTCAAGCGGTTCGACGAACATGCCAAAGCCGTACTGGGAACCGCCCGACGCGAACGCGGTTGTGAAAAATGAGGCCCAAACGATTGCCCAGCCTCGGGACATGGGCCATCGACTCTTAGCTTCGGTCGAGGGTCGATCCAACGATGATTCCGTTCTAGTGGGGTGTTCGGCCGCAGAACGGCGTGCGGAGTCTATTCCTGTATTCCGGATGCTAGTTGGCATCACAACAGGATTTCAACTCATCTTAGGGGCGATGACTTGGAAGAGATCTGAAGATTAGTGGAGACCAACGTCTCCGCTTTTTGCCTGCATCAGATCGAGTTCTGCTTTCATCTCGATCACAACATCTGCGTAAGCCGGGTCAGCGTAGATATTGTTCATCTCGGTCGGATCTTCCTTTAGGTCGAACAGTTCCCATTCTTTTGCGAAGCTGGCACCACGTGCACCCATTTCTGCAAGCGCATCACCGAAGTAGATCAACTTGTGCCGTTCATCGCGGGCCACAGTGGCCCCTGTGCGTTCGATCTCAGCCTTCAATTTGGTCACAACTTCCGAATATTCGGGATTTGAATAGACGCTTACTAACTCGTATGAATCGAGTTCAACATCGTACAGTTCCCACTCCGGCGGGATGCTTATGTCCTGCGTGCCAGACGATCCGAGTGCCTCGCCGTAGTAGTAAATCAACTTGTATCGATCGTTTCGCACCCCGTAGTGGGCGACTATCTTGTGCCGAGGTGGCATGTGCATCCAGTAGCGGTAGTACATGCTGGATTGCCAATCTTCTGGCGTCTCTCCCTTTAACAGTCCCCTTCCGCTCGATCCTTGCATCTGCGCTGGAGCATCTATTCCCGCGTAGTCGAGCAGGGTCGGAGCAAAATCGACGTTCAACAAGATATCGTCGGACAGTGAACCTGCTGGAATTTCGTTCGGGAATCGGGCAACGAACGGCATTTTCAGTGATTCTTCGTACATCAGCCGCTTGTCGTTGTACCCGTGCTCACCAATGAACATGCCCTGGTCTGACGTATAGATCACCAACGTGTTTTCAGCGAGACCGTTTTGATCGAGGTAGTCCAGTAGTGTGCCGATTCCGTCGTCGAGAGATTGAACCGTCCGCGTGTAGTCGGCTACGTACCTTTGGTACGCCCAGCTACGCATTTGTTCGGCGGTAGCGCCTTGCGGTGGCGTTCCCTTCACGTACCGATCAGGCAGCCACTCAAGACGTAT
>CAVOCL010000237.1:0-3851 GCA_963694185.1 Dehalococcoidia bacterium | reverse complement strand
CAAATTGAAGGGAGTCAGAAATGCCAAGAAAAGGTCATAGCCCGGAACAAGTACTCAATAAGCTCAGACAAGTCGAAGTTGCCGTTGCGGGTGGCAAGAGTGTTGGGCAGGCAGTACGAGTCGCTTGGCGATCATTGAAATAACGATATCCGCGGCATTCCTAAAACACCGCTATTGGGTTGGCCGGCGATCCTGTGCCGCCCATGACAACCAGCGGGTTCACCGTGAGCATGAATTCATAGCGCCCCTCTTCGGCGCAGACAGCCGCCAGCGGTTCAAGTAGTGAGTTATCTACCAGTGCAACACCGTACGCGAAGATGACTCCGTGTACAGGCCATGGAACGTTGTACTCGTTTGGAGCCGCATCCATCATGTCCCACACCAGCAGCGATACATCATTATCGCGAATGAACGGTAGGCACGATGCATGCAGCCCCGGGCGTTCGGCCCCGCGAGTCCACACACCACCGTTGCTGGCAGCGAACTTCTCTCGACCGCTGTAGACACACACCGCATCTCCAGGCTCTAACTTCACGCCTTGAGCTTCAGCGATTTCTTCCAATTCCCAGCCATGAACTGGCGTATCCATGGTCACATGCGATACGCCACGATGCTTTGGCACATCGAGTAGTACGCCCCGTGTCAAAATACCGTCCGACCACGCGTCGATCGTGCCGTATTGAACACCGTCGAAGCGAATGTTTTCTTCAGG
This sequence comes from Dehalococcoidia bacterium, assembly GCA_963694185.1. Taxonomy (GTDB): domain Bacteria; phylum Chloroflexota; class Dehalococcoidia; order Lucifugimonadales; family Lucifugimonadaceae; genus Lucifugimonas. Next base: position 3,139 of record CAVOCL010000237.1, on the reverse strand, counting down.
ATCACGACCGTCCCACCCGCCATTTTCATCCCACACATGGCAAAGGGCGTCGATGTGAGTCGTTGAAGTGCCGTGATACGCAATGCCGTAGTAGTCGGTAGCGGCTCCACCACCGGGCTCTCGCTTGCCCTTCATCAAGAATTTAACCGCCGGATTAGGATTTTCTGCCGAAGGCTCAACAGGAAATGGCCGACTGAGCGAAACCGTGCGACCGGTTTTCACCAGCGAAGCAGCTTTAATTCGCTTCGCGTCGTCGATCATGTTCATTGCACCTGCCGCGCCAGCGTCACCCCAGCGACCCCAGTTGCGACGATCTCTCAGATACGAATCTACGTCTTCACGGGTGGGCAGGCGATGTTCGGTCATTCTTCGAAATCCTTTTTTTCGCTCTTAGAAGTCGGGCTGGTAGGCAACAGAACGCCGACATCTTGAACAACGATCACAGCGTTGCAAGTGGCATCTTACGGGTATGACAGCAGGCAGGGCGTGATATCGTCTCGCTGCGAGTCGAAAACATGTGAGTCCAGATACGGCAAGTGATTCGAATTCCGCCAACAGGAACGCCTGAGCACGCAACAAGGAAGAAATAATGATTTACGAGTTCCGTACGTACGATCTGCACCCAAGAACCCTGCCGGAATACGAGTCGATTCTGGCGAAGTCTCTGGCCGGTGGAAGACTCGGTGTTTCACCGCTGTTCGGGTATTTCCGTTCCGAGTTTGGGCGTCTGAACCAGGCACTCCACATCTGGCCGTACGAGGATATGCAGCAGCGAATGTCGATACGTGAAGAAGTGATGGGCCTGGATTCGTGGCCTCCGCCAAGCGCACCTTTGCTAGCAGGCCAAAACACCGAGATCTACTTCCCTGCACCGTTCAATGATGAGTCGATAACCGGCGACCACGGCCCGTACTACGAGTTGCGCACGTACATATACGGAACCGGAGAGATTCCTAAAGTGATCGACGCGTGGTCGAGTGCTATCGACGAGCGGAGGAAGTTGTCGACGTTTGTTGGGGCATGGTTCACAGAACTTGGAACGTTGAACAAGTGGACTCACCTCTGGGCTTATTCATCGCTTGAAGAGCGGGATCGAGTTCGAGCCGAAACCATCGAGCGTGGTATCTGGCCGCCAAAGGGCGCACCCGTGCCACGAGTTCAGGAAAGTCAGCTATTTTTGCCGTTCCCGTTCAGCCCTCTTTCCTGAACATTGAATCAAAAAACGTCCATCAACCCGCCAGCTAATCAAGTTGGCGGGTTGATGTTGTGACCAATCTCGAAGAAATCGCTGATCTCGATAGAAACGACTCTCATCAATGCTAGGCTGCTAGCCCTGCTCTGGCATCTAGCCCTAAATCATTCGAAAAAATAGTTCACATCACATTCGAGGAACAACGTTGAAAATCCTGTTTATTGGTGGCACCGGAAAAATTAGTTCAGCCTGCACAGCGTTGGCTGTCGAGCAAGGGCACGATCTGTATCTGTTGAACAGAGGCCAAACCGACCGCCCCGTTCCCGAAGGTGTAACGGTCCTCAATGGCGATATTCGTAATGTGGATTCAGCGCGTGCGGCGGTGGGAGATCACAAGTTCGATTCCGTGGTGAACTTCATAGCGTTCACTGCCGACCACATCGAAACAGATCTCGAACTTTTCAGTGGTCGCACCAACCAGTACGTGTTCATCAGCTCGGCATCGGCATACCAGTCCCCACCGGTAAATCTGCCTGTGACTGAGTCTACACCGCTCGACAATCCGTACTGGCAATACTCCCGCGACAAGATCGCCTGTGAAGAACGACTCATGCGTGCATATCGTGAAGAAAAGTTCCCGTTCACCGTTGTAAGGCCATCGCACACCTACGACAAAACGATGCTGCCGTTTGCCGGCGGCTGGACGGTAATCGACCGCATGCGAAAAGGCAAGAAGGTGATCGTTCACGGCGATGGAACGTCGTTGTGGGTCTTCACCCACCACAGCGACTTCGCCAAGGGGTTCAATGGCCTGTTGGGCAACAACCGCGCCATCGGCGAAGCGTTCCACATCACTTCGGATGAACTGTTGACGTGGAACCAGCTTCACGAGATCGCAGCTCGTGCAGCAGGAGCACCGCCTCCGCAAATAGTCCACATAGCTTCGGATTTGATCAACGCTATCGATCCCGAGTGGGGCGCAGGTTTGCATGGCGACAAGGCTGCCAGCATGATTTTCGACAACACCAAGATCAAGCGACTCTCGCCCGAATTCATGTGCACAGTGCCATATGAAGCGGGAGCCAAGGAAATGGTCGAGTGGTACGACGCCGATCCCGCCCGTCAGGTAATTGACGAAGACTTCAACGAACTCACAGATCGCATAATCGCCACGTACGAACGTGCGTGGGAAGGTCTGTAGGCCTAGATCTTGACCGGTGTACCGCCATCGACGTGGATGATCTGGCTGGTGATGAATCGCGACTCGTCTGAAACGAGAAACAGCACCAGATTCGCCACGTCGAGCGGGTAGCCGGGGCCTTCGAGCATCTGCATAAGCTCGAACATCCCCTCGAAAGCGTGATGGCCCCCATCGGCATCGGTAAGCGTCCCTCGGGTCGCACCTGGGGTCATGATCTGACCCGGACGAACCCCGTTCACTCTTATCTTGTCGGCGCCGCCGATACCCGCCATGTAGCGAGTCATAGCATCAACTCCGGCCTTCGCCGCCCAGTAAGAAGCTGAAGTCGATCCGAACTGGGCGTGCATCTTAGGGCTCGTGCCGCGTGTGGCAGCAACTGACGACATGTTCACCACGGCACCACCACCGGCCTTCACCATGTGCGGCCAAACTGCCTGGCTAACGTAGAGAGTCCCGTTCAGGTTCACGTTGATTACCCGAGTGAACTCTTCGCTGGTTTCATTCGGGAAGTTTTCGCGCCCACCACCACCGGCGTTATTGAACAAAATATCGATGCCACCGTACGTAGCAGCAGCCTTTTCGACGGCCGCGTTTACTATCGTTTGATCACCAACATCGCAAGCGATGAACGTCACCTCGCCCCCGGCTTGCCTTATCGACTCCTCAACGGCTTTACCTTGATCCTCGCGGCGAGCCATGATCACGACCTTGGCACCCTCTTGGGCGAATAGGTGAGCGGTGCCTTC
>CAVOCL010000236.1:0-3883 GCA_963694185.1 Dehalococcoidia bacterium | reverse complement strand
TTCACCAACTGCGCCTCAGTAATAGTGCCCGAAGCTGACAACGTATTGCGAATTAAACGCTCTGGGGGGCCTCGAAACCCATTTTGTTCATTTCGAGCTGAACAGGAATGGGGTACTTCCCGGTAAAACAGCCGGTGCAGTAGGAATTTTCAGGGGCCCGAACTGCTCTCAGCAGCCCTTCTACAGATAGATATGCCAGCGAATCGGCACCGATGTATTCAGTGATTTCGTCGACTGTTTTGTTCGCCGCTATCAGTTCGTTCAACGTCGCCATGTCGACACCGAAATGGCAGGTCGACTTGATTGGCGGGGATGCAACGCGAACGTGTACTTCTTTGGCACCGGCGTGGCGGAGCATCTTGATGACTCGAGTGATAGTCGTGCTTCGTACGATCGAATCATCAACTACTAGAAGTCTCTTGCCTTCGATTACAGCACGCATGGCATTGAACTTGGTTTGGACACCCTGATCACGTGATCGTTGGTCAGGTTGAATAAATGTCCGGCCAACGTATCGATTCCGAATGATGGCTTCGGTGTAAGGGATCTTGGCTGCGGCAGCAAGCCCAACAGCATGGGGAGTCGATGAGTCGGGGATTCCAACTACGATGTCGGCGTCAACTGGGTGTTCTCGATAAACCTCAGCGCCCAGTCGCTGTCGGGTTTCGTATGCCAGTTCGCCGTTGATAATGCTGTCGGGTCGGGCGAAGTAAATCTGTTCGAACACGCACATTGCGTGTGCTTTTCGGGCACCTGACCAGATTTTCGACTGAATACCGTTTTCGTCGATTACCAGAGTTTCGCCGTGTTCGAGTTCACGAACGAACTCGGCACCAAGATTGTCGAGTGCAGCAGTTTCTGAAGCAACTACGTATCCGCCGTTAAGCGTCCCAAGACAAAGTGGGCGAATTCCAAGCGGGTCGCGAACGGCGATCAGCTGATCCTTGGTCATAATCACCAATGAGTAAGCGCCCTTGAGTCGGCGCATTGCGTAGGCCGAAACCTCGAACCAGTCACTACCGGGAGCCTTTGCATATAGTTCGGCGATCACTTCGGTGTCGGAAGTCTTGGTGAATTTCGAACCGAACTCTTCCGACAACTCGATCCGTAGATCGGCTGCATTGATCACGTTGCCGTTGTGCCCAACCGCAATTTCGCCTCGTTGCCCGTCAGCGAGCAGTGGCTGAGCGTTATATTCCTTGCTGCCACCCATCGTCGAATAACGGGTGTGCCCGATTCCGAGATGTCCGGGTAGGCCGTTGAGGGTTTCTTCACGGAATACCTGCGAAACGAGTCCCATCTTTGCTTTGTGATGGATCTTGTCGCCAAGCGATGTTGCGATTCCGGCGCTTTCCTGGCCACGATGCTGGAGCGCGAACAGTCCAAAGAACGCCGTTCGGGCTACGCTTTCACCGGGTACGAACGCTCCGACGATCCCACATTCCTCGTGCGGCTTATCGTCGTCATTCGTGTTGATCGGACCTTGATTCTCTAACACAGATATAAATGTTTTAGATCGGACCGCTCATTTATGGAACGCTCGTGTGCGTCGCCAATGATCAGTTTCACCGAATAGCTCCAAGGTAAGTCGACGAATGAGTTGTAATTTTAACTTGGTGCGAGTGGCGCGGTCAACGTAAACACGGGGCGACGGGTGTGATTTGGTGCAAAGTAGCTCACAAGAGCTCCACATGGAGTAGAAACTCCCGATTTCCCTTATCTCCGAGTATCCCCGAACTAGTCAGATTCAGAATTCGGATTTTCGACTGGCCAGACCACTTTAAAAAGCGGCCAATAACCGCGGCATGGATCAGGGGATCGGTAATGACTCCGCCTCGCGGTACTTCGGACTTCTTCGCTTCAAACTGTGGCTTGAGCAGAACGATTGCCTGCCCGCCCTTTGCGAGTTGGTCGAATGCAGTTGGCAGTACGTTGCTGAGAGAAGTAAACGAAACATCGGCCACTATTAGACTGACCTTTTCGGGCAGCCCGAGTCCATCGACCAGATTCGTTCGTTCCATGTTTTCAACTCGATCGTCAACAAGTAGTTTCTGGTGTAGCTGGCCACGGCCTGTATCTACGGCGTAAACCCGTGCCGCCCCCGCTTGCAGCAGGCAGTCGGTGAATCCGCCCGTCGATGCACCAACGTCTAGGCACACGGCATTTTCAACGTTCACCCCGAAAACATCGAGTGCCTTCGCAAGTTTTTCGCCACCACGGGAAACGAAGCGTTTCTCTGCCACTACGGTTAATTCGACGTTTGGCCTCACTTGCATTCCGGGCGTGGGTGACCGGCGTTCCCGGGCGACCGATACTTTCCCGGCCATTACAAGTGCTGCTGCTTCCTTAATATCGGGAGCGAGACGCTTCTCTACGAGGAGTTTATCGAGTCGTATTTTCGAGTTGGTTGGCATAATTACTGTCGATTCGTGTCGGCGGCGTAAATTGACCCCGAATTCCGAATACACCTATCATCGCCCATATGGCAGTAGAACAGGAAGTCACAATTCAGACCGCACGTGTCCCAAGTATTCGGGCGATCATCAAAGAAGCACGTCCTAAACAGATGATCAAGAACGGTCTCGTTCTCGTTCCTCTCTTCTTCACGATCAACATCTGGTACAACGCTGATGATGTCGCGGGCATGACGGCTATTGTGGGTCGTGCGTTCGCTGCTCTTGGGATATTCGTCCTTCTTTCGGCTGCGGTCTATTACATTAACGATTCAGTTGATGCCGAGAAGGACAGAAAGCATCCCCGTAAACGATTCCGTCCGATAGCCGCCGGAAGAATTTCTATTCCTTGGGCGATTGGCATTGCGACCGTCATGATTGTGGTTACACTTGGTGCTTCGTACATTGTTTCGTTGCCGATGTTTATCACTGCAGCCGGGTATCTGGCAATGAACGTTGCCTACAGCTGGTGGATCAAAAATATCGTGCTGCTCGACGTGATGGCAGTTGCTTCAGGGTTTATTTTGAGAGCCGTTGCCGGATCGATTGCTATCGACCATGCAATCATCATGCGGGGTAGCAACGCTGTAGAACTTAACCTGACTATTTCACCGTGGCTGTACGTTGTAACGGCTTTAGGTGCGTTATTTCTGGCTCTCGCAAAGCGGCGCAATGAACTTGCGATTGCTGGCGATAATTCGGAGGCTCAGCGATCGATTCTTGGCGACTATTCGCTGCCACTACTCGATAGCCTGATCAACGTTGTGGCAACTGCCACGCTAATTTCATACACCCTTTACACGTTCAGTACGGGTGGGACTGAAGCCAATGTCCCAAGTAACCATTCGATGATGCTGACGATTCCGTTTGTTGCGTACGGAATAATGCGTTATCTGTTTTTGATACACATCAAGGGCGTTGGTGAAAATCCTGAAGAAATTGTCGTACGCGACAAGCCGCTGCTTATCAATATTTTCCTTTGGTTGGTGACCGGATCTTCGGTACTGATGTGGACCCGGTTCATCAACTAAGTACGCCTTCGTCGGGGGCTTCTGTGGCCGAGCTAGACGGTTACAGGCACGACACAGACACTGGTGATCCGTAACTGCCATCAGGTGCCGCCATTTGGTATCGGGTGAATTTGCATTAGACAGGGCAATTGAGGATCAACCACGGGTATGTCTGAGTTCGCTGGTCGTACAGATTTTTGGAATATTGGCTACCCGTTCGCCGGCGCCCTCGTCTACCTCGTCGCCCCCATTGCGCTCGCTTCTATCGCCTACGCGCTGCGCCGTCGGTGGCATTTGTGGCACACGGCCGGAGCCGACACCAATCTGGGCCCAACCGGTGATCGATGGAAGGCGTTTCTTGCACTTGTTGCCGTTGGGTTACTGGCGCACAAGCAGTTCGTTCGCAAGCGCGATCTTTAT
>CAVOCL010000235.1:0-3886 GCA_963694185.1 Dehalococcoidia bacterium | reverse complement strand
ACGAGGCAGGCCACGTTTTCTCCGGCGTGACGTTCGTTTGCGATCCCACCGGAAAAGTGATGACCCAATCTAACGATGGCTCAGCGGAAGAGATCGGCAGCGTTGAGGTGGGCGATGACGATCTCGAAGCGGCGCGCCACGTTCCCGAAACGTTCTTCAGGCATTTCAGACGACCTGAAATCTACGACGTTTGGAAGAGCAACTAGTGACCCCCCAAGAACTTGCGCAAAAACTCCACAGCGTTTCGGGTCGAGGCTGCGTAGTAGTCACAGGAGCCGGAATTCAGGCGATTAGCGATCTTTTCGCCGAGCCCGGAACTTCCCGCACAATTCTCGAAGCCCAAGTCCCTTACGCCCGGCGTGCGTTGGACGAATATGTAGGTGTACGAGCCGAGCAACACGTATCGGCAGAAGAGGCCCTGCTGATAGCGCAGGCAGCCCTAAAACGTGCACAGCACCTTGCCGAAGGCGATGATGCCGACCAACCGCTGTTCGGCGTGGGCTGTACCGCTGCGGTGGCAACAGATAGGGTGCGTCGTGGCGAGGATAGGGCTCACGTCGCCTGGACTGACGGCATTCGCTCAGGCGGTGCGTCGATTCGGTTCGACAAGCAGGCTAGAACTCGTGCTGAAGAAGATGCAATAGTATCGGCGATCGTGATGAACTCGATCGCACAGGTACTGAATATCAAAGAGCGGCTGGACGTAGACGTGCTCGAAACGGAACGATTTGATGAAATCATTTGATCGGATTTACGCAGAAGAAATCGGTGCACTCGTAATATCGCCGGACGGCACAGCAAGCGAATCGCTGCCGTCTCATCCCCTCGTGCTGGCAGGATCGTTTAACCCGCTACACGATGGACACCGCAGCATGCTTAGCGCCGCATCTCAAGTGGTGAATCGACCTGCCTTCTACGAAATCTCCGTAACGAACGTCGACAAGCCGATGCTTCCACGGAAGGATCTTGAAAAGCGTGCTGCACAAATCACCGCCGACGGCAGTTCGCTGATCATCACCAGTGCGCCGAGGTTTACCGAAAAATCATCGATACTGCCCGGTGCGACTTTCGTGATTGGATTCGACACCTATATTCGCCTGATGGACAAGCGGTACTATCCCGATCACGTCAGCGGAGCACACTCGTCCGTTGAAAATTCCCTCGATCTAATTCACAAAAATGGCTGCCGATTCGTTATGGCTGGAAGAGTGGACGATCACAGCCAATTCCGTGGGCTGCACGATATTGAATTTGAAGTACCTGCGCGGTTCCGAAGTATGTTTACCGAGCTGACTGAATCGGAATTCAGATCGGACCTATCGTCGACGGATATTCGCAACCAGACTCGATAGCTTGTGAAACACTCAGTTTCCGGCAGGCCACTTCTGGCATTTTGCATCTGGCATCGCGCCTCGGCGAAACGGCATCAAACGCCTGTACTCGGGCGCAAAGTAAACACACATAGGGACAACTCTGGCACATGACTACTACTGACAATAAGAATTCTCGAGTCGCAGATGCATCGATCGAGCCGATGTTCACTGAACGATGGTCATCAAGATCCTTCACCGACGAGTCGTTATCTGAAGATGAGATTGCTTCGTTGTTCGAAGCTGCTCGCTGGGCACCTTCTTCGGGCAACGCCCAGCCATGGCTGTTCGTTTACGCCACCGATGGCCCAAAGCGTGAACAATTCAATGCACTGCTGAGCGACGGGAACAAGGCGTATGCCCCCAGCGCGCCGCTTATGATCCTCGTGTTTGCACGAAGCGTGAACGATGATGGCAATAAGATTCGAACTGCCCATTTCGATACCGGAGCAGCCTGGATGTCGCTGGCACTACAGGCAAATCGAATGGGCCTAAACACCCGAGGCATGGGCGGGATCGACCTTGATGCTGCTTACGATGTTGCCGGTGTTCCCAGAGACAAGTTCGAGACGATCTGCGCAATCGTTGTCGGCCATAGAGGCAGCGATGACGATATTCCCGAACGCATGGTTAAACAGAATCTTGCGAACGGTCGAAATCCCGTCAGTGGAGCCGCTTTCAAAGACGGCTACACCGGCTAGATTGACTACGGCAGGCGAGTGTCCGGGTTCGCTCGGATGTACTCGGCCTGTCGGGTGCCGAATCTTTCCTGAAGCTGAACCGTAAGTCCGCCGTCGATCGTCAGCGTGTGACCAGTTATGAACGAAGCGTCATCGGAACACAGGAACGCTATGCCGTTCGCAATATCGTTGGGCACGCCGGTTCGTCGTAGCGGGTACTGGTCGGCGAAGAAAGCGTGTCCGGTCGGATTTTCCGCCCACATCTTTGCCAGCCCTTCGCCAACGATGTGGCCCGGGGCGATAGCGTTCACCCGAATGCCGTCTGGTCCAAAATCGGTTGCCATCTGTCTGGTCATGCCAACAACACCGGCCTTCGCTGCCTCGTATACAAGCATTCCGGGCTCCTGCAACGAACTGTGGACGCTGGCAAGGTTGATGATGTTGCCCCCGCCTGCTGCACGCATGTGCGGAATTGCATGCTTGGGACCGAGATAAAGAGCCTTGAGCAAAATGTCGATGCCGTAGTCCCACTCGTTTTCTTCAACAGTGAGCGCACTGCCGTGTATCTGCGATTCACCTGCCATGACACCGAACGCATTTTGAACGAGGATATCGAGCCTGCCATACAGATCGACCGCTTCGTTAATCATGCGAGCGATGTCTTCGCTTATCGAAACATCAACGTGGCTGGCAGCCGCGGTGCCGCCGGCATTCTTAATGCGTTCAACGTTTGCTGCCGCCGCTGCGTCATCGATATCAGCGATGAAAACCTTGGCACCATCAGCCGCTAGCTTTCGGGCTGTTGCTCCGCCAATTCCAAGTGCGCCGCCGGTGATAACCGCTACCTGACCTTCAAACCTGCTCATATCGCCTCTTTGATCCACTTCGCGTTGGGTGTTGCTGATTTATGGCGAAATGGTACCGGAAGCAGCAGGCTGTGCTCGGGTTTGTGTGGACGCATGAGGGACGAGGTGTGACACTTTCGGGATGTCGACGATCCCGATCCGCCGCGAAGAAATAACTGCTGAATGGCTTGCCACCCGTTTAAGCGGAGTAGGGAAGTGCAAAATTTCGGGCGTCGTGTTGGAAGAATTGACCGGGCATAATCCCGATCTTTCTCAGCTGTTTCGGGTTCGAATCGATTATTCCGTTAGTGAGGCTGAGCACCCCGACGTGGTGATCGTGAAGATCCCGCCTGTTGACGACGTGGTGCGCATTCGAGAGGCGGGATATGGGCCTTACGTTGGTGAGTTGGGCAGCTATCGATTGCTTGAGTCGTATTACGGTGAGTCGATAGCCCGTATGTACGACGCGGTCGAGGATCCCGCTGAGAACACCGTCTGTTTCGTATTCGAAGATATTGGCATTCTTCCTGCTGGGCAGAAATACGCAAAAATCGATCTCGATATAGCGAAATCAACTCTCGATTTCATGGCCGAGTATCACGCTCGATTTTGGCGAGACGGGACGCTTGGCGAAGCGAGTTGGATTCGTGACAGCGACTGGGCATTTTTGTTCAACCAATCCCCGGTAGATTCATCGGTAGGCTGGGACGTAATCAAGGCCGATGATCGCTTCGAGAAGGCGGGCGGTCTTGTAGTTGCGGGGGAGTATCTGGGGAGTCGCCTGACCGACCTACGTGATGCCATGCGAAGTCGGCCGAATACGTTGACTCACAATGATTTCCATCAGGGTAACGTGATGCTGCGCCAGACACCGAATGGTGCCATGCCGGTGATTATCGATTGGCAGTTGCCTGCGTTCTCAGGGGGCACCAATGATCTTGCCAAGTTCATGATGACTGCGGTGCCCTTCGAAATACTCGCCGAGCACGAG
>CAVOCL010000234.1:0-3887 GCA_963694185.1 Dehalococcoidia bacterium | reverse complement strand
CTGACTTCCGACTGGGACGACCAGTGGTTGAGCGGTGGTACTGAAGACGACGTGATCAAGGAAGCGCATCTCGACAAGGATTCGATCTTCAACGCAGTGAAGCGATTCGCTGACGAACACGACACTCGACTTTCGAAGCAGGCAGCAGCCTTCAACGGCCACAGCGGGTAAGTGAGGGCAACCTCCTGTCCCGAGCGAAGTCCTCGTAGCCGAGGGATCTGGTGTAGGGACGCGCAAGGCAACGACGGCTCTCAGTAAGAACAATCAAAACGGGCGACGGACTTTGGTTCGTCGCCCGTTTTACGTACCGGCAAGAAAATTTACGGAGAAGCGAATTGACGAAACGGATATTGATAGCCGGGTGTGCCCAGGAAGTTTCCACCTTCAACCCGGTGCTGAGCACATACGAAGATTTCAACGTTTCGTTTGGCGACGAAATTATCGAAAAGAGTGAAGGCAAGAACTCGGCGGTAGCCGGAGCTGCTGAGGTTTTTCGTGCCGACGGCGATATTGAGATTGTCGCTTCGTATCAGGCGGGTGCAACGAGTGCTGGTCCGCTGGATCGGGCATCGTGGGAGCGGATTTCTCGCGAGTTCCTCGATGCCTTAAAGCCATTCGCAGGTGAAATCGCTGGCGCGTTCTTTTCGTTGCACGGTTCGATGAGCGCTGAAAACGAACTAGATCCCGAGGGCTACTTGCTGGAAGAATCTCGCAAGATTCTAGGTGAAGAAATTCCGATCGTTTTCTCGCAGGACATTCACGGTGTCGTAACCGAGAAAATGTTGAAACATGCTGATGGCGTAGCGGTTTATCACACCTACCCGCACGTTGATTTTGCCGATACCGGGGCGAGGGCAGCACGCCAGTTGCTTCAGCAGATCAACGATGGCGTTAAGCCGGTTACAGTGCGTGTCGTGATTCCAGCGTTAGTACGTGGTGAGCAGCTAATAACCGAGACGGGTCTCTTCGGCAAGCAAGTTGCTTATCTGAAGTCAATGCACGACGACCCGCGCATCCTGAACGCCGGATTCCAGATCGGAAACCCGTTCACCGACGTTCCCGAACTGTGCAGCCAGGTGCTTGTTGTTACCGATAACGACGAGGCGTTTGGGCGAGAGGTTGCCGAAAAAGTCGCTGCAGAATTCTGGGACAACCGTCACGAGATGCACGCTGATCTTCTGCCGCTTGAAGAGTCGGTTGCGAAGGCCGCAAAAATGAAGGGCCCGGTGATGTTCACCGATGCCGCCGATGCCCCGAGTTCGGGCGCTTCGGGAGATAGCAATGCGATAGTCGCCGAGATGATTCGCCAAAACTACACTCGCACCGTGCTTGCGCCTATCGTCGATGCTACGGCCGTGGTTCGGGCTGTCGAGAAAGGCCCCGGCGGGAAGATCACTGTGAAGCTGGGCGGTAACCTCGACAAGCGATTCACGCCGATCGAAGTGCGGGCTACTGTTATTTCGGCTTCGGAAGGCACGTTTCCGCTTGAGAAGTGGCCTTCTATAGAGCATGCGGGTCCGACGGTGGTTCTCGAATCGAACAACATCACATTCGTGGTGTTCTCAAGGCCGATTAATCTTGTTGATCGTGCACCATTCTTCGCAAACGGACTCGATCCTAAAAAGTTCCATTCGATCATCGTGAAGTCGCCATTTTGTGAGCCAGAATTCTTCGACGATTGGACCAAGTTCAACTTCAACGTCGACGCCCCCGGCTCGACTAGCGCCGATCTCCCGTCGCTCGGTCACACCATCTGCGCCCGACCAATGTTTCCATTAGACGAAAACGTAGAGTTCGAGCCGGAGCCACAGGTTTATTCGCGAGGCTAACCTCGCCAGGCCGTTCTTCTTTTCCTCTCCTTTCCCGAGTGAAACGTTCTCTCGCGTCCCCCCACCAGATCCCTCGGCTACGCAGACGGAGTCTATCCCGATGGAAATCGAGGCTCGGGAAAGGAGAGAGGAGCCTTCGCAATAGCTAGAAGCCAAAAACAAAAAACCGCCGACTCAGTTCTGAGTCGGCGGTTTAATAAAAGTTCCTGGTGGAGCTGCGGGGAATCGAACCCCGGACCTCGTCATTGCGAACGACGCGCTCTCCCAACTGAGCTACAGCCCCGTTTTCGTTAGTCGCTAGCCTGCAAATATTTGCGCAAACAACGACTTTTCAAATTCGGATCGTTCTAAGGCTAGCAAATACACAATCAGAAGTCTCAACCAGTCGCGATTATCGTGCTAGTATTCCGCCGGTTCGATAGTGAACAACGCGCCTGTCCAGACTCCAAAGCCGGAAGCCAACTCAGACGCCGGGTTGAGCATATTGCGAGGATTTACGTTGCTAAAGCATTTCCAGGTGCCAGATGACATTGCCGTTCGAGTGGACGTCGACAAGTTGCGAGCTGCCACCGAACAGGTATTCATGAAATGTGGTGTTCCAGAATCCGAAGCCAAACTCGGCGCCGACGTTCTGTTGTTCGCCGACGAAAGCGGAATCGACACGCACGGTGTTTCGAACATGCTCCGGTCGTACGTCGATGGCTACAACTCAAGCAGGCTGAACCCCACTCCTGAAATGAAGATCATCAAGGAAACGCCTTCAACCGCTACGATCGATGGCGATGGCGGACTTGGACTGATGATCGCTCCGAAGGCCATGGATATCGCAATTGCCAAGGCCAAAGAAGTCGGCACCGGCGTTGTGGCAGTCAGGAACTCGGGTCACCTTGGCGCTGCCGGCTACCACGCCATGATGGCGGCTGATCAGGACATGATCGGCTGGTGCATGACGGCTGGCGGTAAGTCGATGGTTCCGACTTTTGGAGCTGAGGCTCAACTCGGAACGAACCCGATCGCTTTCGCTGCACCCGGAAACAACGAGCCAACGTTTATGTTCGATGCGGCAATGACGTCGATCGCAGGCAACAAGATCGGTCTTGCGAATCGGATGGGCAAGGGAATGTCGCCGGGCTGGGTCGCCAACGAAGACGGTACGCCCAATATGGAAGACGGAACGGTGGCTGACTTCTCGGCTAATTCGATGCGCATGCAGCTGCCGATGGGTTCGACCCGTGAGCTGGGTTCGCACAAGGGCTACGGTCTCGGCGTGATGGTCGACATTTTGTGCGGCCAGCTTTCGTTTGCTCCCGGATTCGGATCGCTGGCACAAACTCGACGCGCTCACTTTGTTGCTGCCTACTCGGTGGATGCGTTTGGCGATGTCGATGAGTTCAAAGAGAACATGGACGGCATGTTGAAGGGTCTGGCGGCTACGAAGCCGATGCCGGGTCAAGACCGTGTTTACTACGCAGGGTTGCCCGAGCACGAGGTGCGGATTGAGCGCCGTGAGAACGGTGTGCCGTTGCATCCGGAAGTTGTCGATTGGTTCAGGGACATCTGCGCTGAGTTCGAGATTACGTTCGATCTGGCTTAGATGGAGTGTGGGGCTGATAATTCACCAAGCCCCAACCCCGCCGAAGGTCTCTCCACTCCGCTTCGCTGCGGTCGAGAAATCGGTTGGAAAGAGCAAACTGGACTGCGCTACTCAAACACATCCGCTTCGCTGCGGTCGAGAAATCGGTTGGAGAGAGCAAGCTGGTCTGCGCTACTCAAACACACTGAAGTAGGATTTGAAAAATCCTTCGACATCGACGGTTAGTCCGATGGTGTGTGGTCCGTCTTTGTCGGGAGCCCAGTCGATAGCACCGTCGTCACGGTTATTAATGCGATTGACAGTCGCCGTGCCATTTTCGAAAGTGCACATAGAATCGTCGAACAGTGTTACGGCTGCAAGTGGGTCGTGGAAATACACTCTCTTGCGGTCGCCGACGTGATACATATCGAGCACTGGATCGAGGAACTTGTGCTTGAATGTTTTAACCACCTCAGGGGTGAACA
>CAVOCL010000233.1:0-3923 GCA_963694185.1 Dehalococcoidia bacterium | reverse complement strand
AATTGCAGGAACAGCTCGGATCGCTTCCTGTCGGATGGATACTTCCAGACCAGAATTCACCTCCTCATCCCCCGCTGGCCTTTGAGAAGGTCCGATATGTTGGAGACGCTGTCGCGGCGATAGTGGCGGACAGTCCGTATACAGCCCAAGACGCTGTAGACCTTGTGAAGGTCGACTACGAACCTCTCGAAGCCGTCATCGACGGTGAGGAAACGACAAAAAAGGGAGCGCCTCTACTGCACGAGGAAGCACCAGACAATACTTCGTTCTCGTGGGAAGTGCATTCTGCCGACCAGGGCTACGATGCCGCAGCCAACGACGCAGGGGTCGTGATCAAACAACGAATCAGAAACCAGCGGTTGATTCCAAATTCGATGGAACCGCGTGGAATTGTTTCGGATTACAACGCTGGTACGAACCAGATAACCCTCTGGACATCTACCCAGATTCCTCACCTCGTCCGGCTGCTTTTCTCTGCCGTAACAGGTCATCCGGAACAAAAGGTACGAGTTATCGCACCTGATGTCGGAGGGGCGTTCGGGTCGAAACTTTATCTCTACGCTGAAGAACTCATCATGGGGATGATCGCCAAGAATCTGCAAAAACCAGTTAAGTGGATTGAGAGTCGACAAGAAAATTACATCGCTACCACGCACGGTCGAGACCACATCGCTGATGCAGAAATATGTGGCGAACGTGACGGAACGATTACCGGATTCAAGGTGCATGTGTACGCCAATCTTGGAGCCTACCTCTCCACGTTCGCTCCCGGAATTCCGACCATCCTCTATGGTCTTCTGTTGTCCGGCGTGTACAAGGTTCCGCACATTTCCTGTGTCGTGACGGGCGTCTTCACAAATACGACACCCGTAGACGCATACAGGGGCGCCGGAAGACCAGAAGCCACGTTTGTTCTCGAACGACTTGTGGACATGTTCGCAGCCGAAATTGGGCGTGATCCGGTAGCGGTTCGACGCAAGAATATGCTGCCATCGTTCAAGAACGGAAAAACCGTTTCGACCGGGGTTATTTACGATTCCGGTGACTACAAAGGCAACCTGAACAAAGCGCTCGAGATATTCGACTACCCGGCGTTTCGAAAGGAACAGATTGAGGCGCGCAAGAACGGACGCCTTATCGGCGTGGGCTTCTCGACTTACATCGAAATTAGTGGTCTGGCGCCATCAGCGGTAGCCGCTTCACTTGGTGCCGGAGCAGGATTGTGGGAGTCGAGCACAGTTCGAATCCATCCGACTGGAGGTGTGACTGTATATACGGGCACGGCTTCGAGCGGACAAGGGCACGAAACTACGTTTGCACAAATCGCCTCAGAAGAACTCGGTGTGCCGTTTGACGCCATCGACGTTGTTCATGGCGACACAGAGAAGCAAGCGTTTGGGACAGGCACGTTCGGTAGCCGGTCGGTCTCAGTCGGCGGCCAGGCATTGCTGATGTCTTTGAACAAGGTTGTTGAAAAGGCAACCTCGATCGCAGCCCATCAGATGGGCGTCAAGCCGGATCAGGTCAGTTTCCAGAAGGGGATTTTCACAGCCGAAGACATCCCTGAAAGCCAGATAACCTTTGCTGAAATTGCCGGCGAGGCCCATTCCGCAATCAACCTTCCACCAAACACCGAACCCGGTCTTGAGGCGACCAGCTTCTTCGATCCGGAGAACTTCACTTGGCCATTTGGTTGCCACATATGCGTGGTAGAAGTGAACCCGGACACCGGAGAAACCAAGGTGCTCAGGTACGTAGCCGTTGATGATATTGGCAACGTAATAAACCCGATGATCGTGGACGGTCTCGTTCACGGAGGGATTGCTCAAGGTATCGGTCAGGCCATGCAGGAGGCCGCTGTCTACAGCGATGACGGACAGCTACTCTCGGGTTCAATGCTGGACTACGCGCTCCCGACAGCAGAGGATCTGCCGATGTTCGAAACCGACCGCACCGTTACTCCTTCGCCATCAAACGACCTCGGCGTGAAGGGTGTTGGTGAGGCGGGAACTATCGCCGCCAGCCCGGCGGTTGTCAATGCGGCAGTCGATGCCCTCAAGCATCTTGGAGTTCGGCATGTCGACATGCCGCTTAAATCCGAAAAAATGTGGAGAATCATTCGTGACGCTCGCGAAAAACTGCGTGCGGAGCGCTCTGCCAGAGCGAAGAAAAACGGGACGGGAGGCAAGTCATGACCACCAGTGCAACTGCGCCATTCAACTACCTCAGGCCTTCCAGTGTTGAGGAAGCTTCGAGACTTCTAAGCCGATCTGGAGGATCAGCTCGTCTCATCGCAGGTGGGCACAGCCTCATCCCATTAATGAAAACCCGATTGGTTTCACCCGAGGTGTTGATAGATCTTTCGGCGATCGAGGGTCTCAGCGGCATTAGCTCCAATGGCGACGGTATGAAAATCGGTGCCATGACGACGTATCAAGAAATTGAATCGTCGGATGTCGTTAAAAATGGCGCCCAGGCTCTCGCCGAGGCTGCCAGCCAGGTCGCGGATGTGCAGGTGAGAAACTGGGGCACGATTGGAGGCGCTCTCGCCTATTCAGACCCGTCAGCAGACCTGCCAGCTGTCGCACTCGCGTTAGAGGCAATAATAAGTTCTCGCTCCGCTCGTGCATCACGGTCGATTCCCGCTGACCGGTTCTTCCGAGACTTTTTGACCACCGCATTACGTGGAAACGAAGTGCTAACCGAGATCAATATTCCAGCGCCGGGCAGTGGCACTGGGAGTGCCTACGCGAAGCTTGCCAACAAGGCTTCCCACTACGCACTGGTTGGCGTTGCAGCCGCTATTCAGATCGACAGTTCGGGAACTTGCACCAAAGCGCGGATCGGTGTGACAGGTGCTGGACCCTTCGCCAAACGATCCCGTAGAGCGGAACGAATACTTGAAGGCAAGGAAATGACGGACGCCGTCATCTGGCGCGCTGCCCAACGAGTAGGTGTCGAGTACGACGGAATGTTCAACGAAGACATTCACGCGTCAGCTGAGTATCGCGAAGCTATGGCAAAGGTCATCGGAGCTCGCGCTATCAACATGGCTATAGACCGAGCACGATAAGAACTACGATGCCCTGTAAAGGACGATTGCGATGGCGACGATCAATTCCACTGTCCAGCAGTGGTTGCAGGATGCCAGGGAAGCTCCCGAGGAGTTCTGGGCTCGTGCGGCAAACGAGCTGCCATGGTTCCGAAAATGGGACAGTGTGTTCGAAAGAGATGACCCGAGCTTTCGGTGGTTCGTTGGTGCCCAAACCAACATCGCGTACAACTGCCTCGACCACCACGTTGCCAATGGTCGGGGCGACAACACTGCCCTGATATATGTCAACGAGCTAGGTGAGCGAAGACAGTTCACATATATCGAATTCTTGGCAGAGGTCGAACGCGTCGCGGCGGGTCTTCGCGCTCTCGGTATTGGAAAGGGAGACTGCCTCACCATCTACATGCCAACGAGCCCCGAAGCGATCATGGCAATGTTGGCAACAGTGCGGATAGGCGCAATTCATTCGGTCGTCTTTGCCGGATTCGGTGCTGGAGCGTTGGCCGAACGTATAAAAGCCAGCGATTCGAAAGTCGTCCTAACCGCTGATATTGGTTATAGAAAAGGCACCGAGGTTCAGCTCAAGGAGATTGTTGATTCAGCACTGGAAACTGGTGGCGATATCGTCGAGCACGTCGTCGTATTGCGCCGTGGAGATGACGCACCACCCGTTTCTGATCGGGAGTTGGACTGGGAAGAGTTCCTCGAGCACGGCGAGGGCTACGATGGCAGCCATGTCGCAATGGAGGCTAATGAACCCGCGTATATTCTTGCGACCTCTGGCACCACAGCCAAACCGAAACTCACCGTTTCGACTCACGGTGGTTACCAGGTTCATATTCACAGCATGGGACGCTGGGTTTTCGGA
>CAVOCL010000232.1:0-3929 GCA_963694185.1 Dehalococcoidia bacterium | reverse complement strand
AGCGCACCGCCCGGATGGCGACATGCGGGGCAAGGTAAACCTCACTCGGTGCAAGACCAAATAGGGAAGCTGTAACCGGATTCGGGTAGCTTCCGGGTTGGTTGCTTGAGCCTGCGGGTAACTGCAGGCCTAGATGGATGGCCGTCGCCGGTTTCGCTTTAGAGCGGGGCTGGTACAGGACTCGGCTTATAGTCCGCCTCGCGGCGTGACTAGTTCACGTGAACAGCCCCCGGCAAAACCGGGGGCTGTTCTTTTTTTTTGCGACGGAGATCGGCTAACCGGTGGGCCGACAGAGTCGCCTCTCGGAATCGCTCAAACTGTCATGCTGAATTCATTTTCAGCATCTATCGCTGGCCGGATTTTACGTAATCAAGGTGCACAACTCATCCACGAAATCTTTCGAAAACCCCATTCGGCCATAGTCGAAGAATTTGGTCAGGATGAATACCGATTGTTCGTTGCGACCCAATTCGATAGCGCCATTTAGTGCTGGCTGAAAGTTGATGAAATCGAAGCCGTCGCGGTGTTCAGGCCAAAATGATTTGCCGTAGCAGAAGACGAATTCGGGTTTTGGCGAGGCGTTAGAGTAGTCAGAACTGAGTTGCTTCAGGCGATTCGGCAGGACTGTTTTTCGGTACGCATTTGGTGATTCAAAAAGCTCGCCGTACGGCCAGTCGTTGAACGCTTTTTTGGGAAGCGGAAGAATTTCTGTGAGGTACGTATCGCCGTTTAGTCGGCCCAATCGTCGGGACTGATAGTTGCGCCGGTATTCGGTACTCCACCAGTCAGAGTCTTCACTGATTCTGCCGACTATCGATGACATCAGGCCCCAGGTCGATGTTGTCAGTTTCGACATATCGTGTGTCGGGAAGTGGGAGTGAGATTCCGCTAAATCAGCTAACGATCCGAAATTGTCGGCTCTTATTTGAAGGCTGGTGACGTCGCTAGTGCCGCCTTCTTCCATGCCGACGAACCAGAAGCGGCCGTTCGGGTTTCCGTAACCTCGAAAGGCGAGGAGCTTTTTGATTTGGGCTGCGGTTAGGTTAGGCACAGTGGCAGCCCGTCCTGCGGACGATTCGATCGCCCTCCGCACAACCATGCGCGTCCCCGCACCAGATCCCTCGGCTCCGATGACTTCGCTCGGGAAAGGATGATGTCGACCTTTTTGTGTTGTCGCAATGAGTCAGAAAATAGACCCCTAAATCGTAAATTCTACGTTTAGGGTGTCGGCCATTTTCTTGAAGTAGTTGACTGTGTGGCGTGGGAGCGGGACTCCGGTTTCGGTGCGCTTTGCAACGTAGTTTGCGTCGGGGTAGCCGGGGTAGAGGACATCGCCCGCAGCGTTGGGTGCCGGTTCTTGTGCACGGAACGCCCGGAGCATGTCGTCCATGTCGGATTTGAACTCGTCGGCGGGCCTGAACCCATCGATTCGAGTCGCCTGGAAGTAGTGGCAGAATCGTCCGCCCTTCGGGTTGTCCATCATCATTCCCGACAACCGTTCGCCCGGAAGAATGCCACCAAGCACATCGGCCATAACGCCGATTCCGGTGCCCTTGTGCGCACCGTGGTCGTAGTCGCCACCCAATGGTGGCTGCCCGATTGCTTCGCTTCGTTTGGAAATATCGGTAATGGGCTCGCCGTTGGCGTCCTGCGCCCAGCCTTCAGGGATATCGACACCGAACGCCTGAGCGATCGAAACCTTGCCGTACGAGGTCATTGAAGAAGCCATATCGATCACGAACGGCGGCTCTTCGCCAGCGGGTGCGGCGAACGCCATCGGGTTCGTGCCCATCCACGGATATCGAGCGTTCATCGGGATGATCACACGTCCACCGCCAGAAGACATCGTGTAGCCAATCATGTCGTGCTTTAGGGCGAGTCGGGCGTAGTACCCGGCCGCACCGTAGTGCGAAGAATTCTTCACTGCAACCGAAGCCATGCCCGTGGTCTTCGCCTTTTCGATAGCCAGCTCCATTGCCTTCACACTGGCGATCATCGCCATGCCTTTGCCAGCATCGATGACGGCGGTGCCGGCTGTTTCGTAGGTCACCTGAACGTTAGGAGTTGGGTTGATGTAGCCGTTCAGCAGGCCGGTCAGATAATGCAGGTCAAGGTTGTAGCAAACGCCATGAGTGTCGATTCCGTTCATGTCGGCATCGACTAGCACTTCGGCACAAAGTCGTGCTTCGTTTTCTGGCATTCCAGCGGCTGTGAACAGGGCCGATATGAACTCGGTGAGAGGTCCGATCTGAACGTAGGTGGGGTCTGGAATATGTTTGAGCTTCTCGAGGACCATTTTGGGGAATCTGAACTTTCTAAGGCTGGGCGGGCGGGCGTTGCTGGCGCTGATGTGATCGGTGCAGCGAATATTACTCGTCACGCGACGAATTAGTGAAAGTATTGACTCGAATGTTGGCGCGCAAGACCTAGCCGAACAACGGGTTCGAGCCGCCGAAGGAATCGATTGCTGTGCCTGTAATTGCCGAGCTTGCGTCGGATGCCAGGAATAGGGCGACTTCGGCTATTTCGTTTGGGTCCATTAACTTAGGGTTTTCCGAACGACCAGTCGTATTGAATGCGTCTCGGTAGCCTTCTGTATCGGTTCCGCCGGGGCAGATGGCGTTGACGTTGATTCCGTGTTCGTAGAGTTCGGCGGCCAATGTTTCGGTGAGGCTGATAAGTCCTGATTTCGTCACTCTGTAAGCACCCCGACCTGCGCCGCCTTTACGACCGCCTATCGATGAGATGTTGATGATCTTGCCATGGCGGCGTTCGATCATTCCGGGCAGAAGTTTCTGGGTGATCAGGAAGGCTCCGGTGAGGTTGACGTTGAGCACATCGCGCCAGAGCTGGGGATCGAGTTCGGTGATAGGAATACGTGGATGGATGATGGCTGCGTTGTTGACCAGGATATCGACGCCACCGAACTCTTTTTCAGCTGCGTTTGCGAGGTTTGCGATATCGGATTCGACTCCGAGGTCGGCGATAACGCCGAGTGCTTTACTTCCTGACGCTTCAACAGCGTTGGTTACGTCGTCGATTTCTGATGCCGTTCGGGCGGTTGCCACGACGTTTGCTCCGGCTGCGCCGAATGCGAGTGCGATTGCTTTGCCGATGCCCTTTGAGGCTCCGGTAACGAGTGCGGTTTTTCCTGCAAGTGATGTCATGGTTTGAGATGGTACCGGTTTGGGGTGGCGTTGTGGTCAGGCATGCCCGACAAATAAATAAGCCCTGATATGGCACATTCGTTAGCGTTCCCGGTTCATACTGGAGGGCATAAATTATCAGTGGTGCGCATGTTCAGCGCACTGAACCACACGGAGAAACGAATGGCTGAAAAGGTAGTAGTTACAGGCGGATCGGGCAGAGCGGGCGGGTACATCATCGCCGAGATGGCTGCCCACGGGTACGACGTTTACAACGTCGATTCTGTGCCTCCACGCGAAGGATCGCCTTCTCAGGCAGCTCAGTGGTGGGACATCGATGTAACTAATTTCGGCGAAGTGTTGAACGCACTCACCGGTGCCGACGCTGTCATTCACATGGCGGCGATTCCTGCTCCGAACAAAGATCCCGAACACAAGCTGTTCCGCATCAACATGTTGTCGAACTGGAACGTTCTCGAAGCTGCTGAAATTCATGGCATTGAGCGAATTTGTATGGCTTCGTCGGTCAACGCCGTTGGTGCTGGCTGGGGACAGAAGGTCTACACACCTGAGTACTACCCGGTCGACGAGAATCACCCGACTCGTGTTGAAGACGCCTATTCACAGTCGAAATGGCTTGGTGAACAGATGGGTGATGCGTTCGTTCGACGCCGCCCTGGCAAGGTTCAGATCGCCAACATGCGGTTCCACGCGTTGTGGGATCCTGCCCACGCAAAGTCACACCTTGAATCGGGCGATAAGACCTCTGTAGGTGGACGCGCA
>CAVOCL010000231.1:0-4001 GCA_963694185.1 Dehalococcoidia bacterium | reverse complement strand
CCAAGGTTCATGCCCGGACTCGGTTTGACCGACACCGTTACCTTGCTCGGCCTCGACCCCGCACCAACTTCCGACTCCGCGATTAGCTACAACCGATTCGCAGCAATGCCCAGCCTGCACTACGCATGGGCGCTCTTGGTAATGGTTGGGGCATTCAAACTCGGTGGATTCTGGATCAAAACCTTAGGCTTCACGTATCAGGCCCTTATGTTCGTGGCGATTATTGCCACGGGCAACCACTATGTACTCGATGCCGTAGCCGGTGCAGTTCTTCTGGTTGTTGCCATCTACGCAGCCCGCAAGTGGGATCATCATGATCAGCAGATGACTCAGTGGATTCGGGACAAGAGCAGACAACTGCACAAAATGAACGCTCAATGGTGGCGCCGTGCCGGACAAGTACAGATTCCAGATCTGCACCAGCAGCTGCTATCAGGGTTTATTTTGAGGGGCGGCTACGCGATTCAGCCAAATAGCTCGCGTATCACTCAGCAGCCAACGATTCACGCCAGAGCGGGGCAATCATTTCACCCCGAACTCGATGACCTGAGCCTCGTACTGAGCTGACCCTTCGTTCTGACGATCCTGAATCTCAGGGAGCCAGTGGCTTTTAATGTAGGCAAGCACTTCCAGCACTTCCGCGTCCGACAACGTGCCGCGGAATGCTGGCATCAGGGTCGCAAGCGGTGGGCGATCGAGAATCCACGTGAACAGCAGCCGATCGGGATGATGCCAGGTGTGGCCAGCATCGCCATGAACCGGGGCGGCATCTAAAACAGGCGGACCATTCACCGGCCCGTGGCACGAAGCGCAGTTTGCCGTATATATTTTCTCGCCCGCGCCCACACGCGCATCAGCTACTTCAACCGGAAACTTCACCGACCCAGAAGCGGCAGAAGCCGCCGGGTCAACCCTGGTGTCGATGCTGTTATCGCCGCAAGCGATTACCGCTACCGCCACAAGCAACATCGACACTCCTATAAATATCTTCTTCACTCGGTACTCACCTGATCTTGCTAAAACGAACCCTAGCACCAGTCACACCCATACCCCCCCGGAGGGGGTGTATAATACATGCCATACACAGTTTAGCGCACTACAAACAACGTGAGAATGCCATGATTCATGAACACCACAGCCACGAAGGTCACGAGGTGGCTAAGTCTGAAACCAAGCAAGATGCCGTCAAACGACTCAGCTATATCGAGGGTCATTTGGCCGGCGTGAAGAAAATGGTCGAAGAAGACCGTTACTGTGTCGACATCCTGCGCCAGACGTTCGCAGTACGACGAGCACTCCAGAAGCTTGAATCCCAACTTATCGATGGCCACTTGCGCACCTGCGTCGTTGACGGCGTGAATGAGGGGCGCGAAGAGCAGGTTCTGAGCGAGTTGGTGGAGCTATACGAAATTGCAGACCGTTAACCCAAACGCAAATTCAGTCGAGATCGACCCCGATCTCGATCCCGAAGTAGCAAAAGAACTCTCGACGCTGACATTCAGCATCGGAGGAATGACCTGCGCTGCCTGCGTGCACCACGTTGGCAACGCCTTAAACGGTGTCCCGGGAATTGTCGATGCCCAAGTAAGCCTCGGCACGGAAACCGCTACGGTCGAATTCGCTGCGAATGATGTCACCAAGCCAGAGCTTCGAGAGGCTCTCGCGGGCGCGGGCTATTCCGTCAGAGGATTCGCCGACGAAGATAAGTCGATATTCGCAGATGGCGACAAAGCAGTTCGAGCAGCCGAGCTGAAGACGACACGCGACATGATGATCATCAGCCTCGCTGTGGCGTCAATCGTAATGATTGCGATGAACTACTCCTCGATCGACTCGCTTTCGAAGCTCTCGCCAACCACGGTCAACATATTCTTCCTGATCCTTGCGACCCCTGTTCAATTCTGGGCCGGTTCACGCTTCTACAAGTCGGCATGGTCGGCCGCGCGCCTCCGCACTTCGAACATGAACACCCTTGTGGCGATCGGAACCTCAACGGCTTACTTCTACAGTCTCGCCGTCACGGTCCTGCGCCCACTGTTCGAGGATTCACTTACGTTCTCGGGATCTGCAGTAGGCGGGAGCCACTCAACCGGAACGTACTTCGATGTTTCGGCGGCGGTCATCGGCCTAATCCTGCTCGGCAGGTGGCTTGAAGCCCGAGCAAGAGGTCGCACGTCCGACGCCATAAAGAAGCTGATGAGCCTCCAGCCCGCAACGGCGATGGTGGTCAAAGACGGCATTCCAGTTGAAGTCGAGATCACAGACGTTGTATCAGGTGATTTCATCGTTTTGCGCCCCGGTGAACGAGTTCCAGTCGATGGCAAGATCACTGAAGGCGCTACTTCGATCGATGAATCGATGCTCACTGGCGAACCGCTCCCGGCCGAAAAGCAGCCGGGTGATGAGCTATTTACAGGAACCGTAAACGGCACCGGAGCAGTTCGGTTCAGGGCTTCGGCCGTCGGACGTGACACCGTTCTCGCCGGAATTGTTCGCATGGTTCAGCAAGCGCAATCTTCAAAGGCGCCCATCGAGCATCTCGTCGATCAAGTCACTGCCCGTTTCGTGCCGGCGGTCCTAATCATCGCGGTGATCGTATTCGCAGTCTGGTCGTTCCTGGCTCCCGAGCCAGCGATGATCAACGCCCTGCTCATGACCGTTTCAGTGCTTGTTATCGCATGCCCGTGCGCACTCGGACTCGCCACTCCAACCGCCATCATGGTTGGAATGGGCCGTGGCGCTTCGGTTGGAGCGCTTATACGTAACGCAGACGCACTCGAGCGTGCCCACCGTATCGACACAGTAGTGTTCGACAAAACAGGAACCCTTACGGAAGGCAAGCCAGCTATAGCCAGCATCGAAACCTACGGCGTTACTAAACGTGAGTTGATTCGACTCGCAGCTGCAGCAGAAGCGAACTCGGAGCACCCGCTTGCAACCGCAGTGCTTGCCGAGGCGAGTGCTCAGGGCATCGAAATACCCGAAGCCACCGATGTTGAAGCTGTGCCAGGTCGTGGGATTTCAGCAAAGGTCGAGGATTCGACAATCACTATCGGTAACGCCGCATTCATCGCTGAAAAAACGTCTGCTCAGTACGAATTCACAGAGCTTAGCTTTGCGATATCCGAACGCGGCGAAACCGTGCTCGCAGTGGCGAAAGACGACAAGCCGATAGGTCTCATCGGTGTTTCCGACACTGTAAAGGCTAGTGCCGGGGCAGCAATTCGCGAGCTGAAGGCTCGAGGCATTCGCACCGTGATGCTAACCGGAGACAATCAGCGAACTGCCGATGAGGTGGCGGCCTCAATTGGCGGAATCGATCTCGTAATCGCCGATGTACTGCCCGATGGAAAAACCGCAGCAATCGCCAATCTACAAAAGGAAGGCAAGACGGTTGCGATGGTCGGCGACGGCATTAATGACGCCCCTGCTCTGGCTACGGCCGATGTTGGAATCGCCATAGGCACTGGCACCGATATCGCTATCGAGGCCGCTGATGTAACGATTACAGCCGGCGATCCGGCGATCGTTGCCGAACTTATCGACCTCAGCCGCAGTACGATGCGCACTATCAAGCAAAACCTATTCTGGGCTTTCTTCTACAACGTGCTGCTGATACCGATCGCAGCCGGAATTCTGTATCCGATATTCAGCGATGGAACGGTTCCGGGTTTCTTGCATCCAATCATCGGAGAGTACGGCTTTTTGAATCCGATAGTCGCAGCAGGCGCGATGGCGATCAGTTCGGTAACGGTGGTTACGAACTCGTTGCGCTTGGGTCGGGGTGTCATGAAAATCAAGGTATCTGTATCGGGTCCGCCCACAGCACCCAAACTTGGCACGCCAATTGAAGCAACCAACTAACTAGTTCAAACAATACGAAACTGGAGACTAAAGCAATGAAAATTCCGTTTTTGAGTAGTAAATCTGAAACTGCCACCGACCCGGTGTGCGGCATGAGCGTCGATACTGGTAATCCCGGCGGTGGCGTAGCGACGCAC
>CAVOCL010000230.1:0-4038 GCA_963694185.1 Dehalococcoidia bacterium | reverse complement strand
TTTCGTGCCGGTCGACCGAAGATCCAAGTTCACGCATCGAGTCGTTGGCGTGAACCGATCGCAGTAGGCCTAGTCCGATCTCTTTGTCGAATTCGTCGAGTGTCGTTTTCAGAGTGTCGGCGGCGGCAATGTTGTATCCAGCCGCCCAGACGTGCTGGGTGTCGAGACATACAGCAACGCGGTCGCTACCAATGGCAGTGATCAGCGTGCCGAGTTCCGAGAACGACGATCCAATATGATCGCCAGCACCAGCGCTGGTTTCGAGCATCAGCAGTGAATCGCCCGGCTCGTTGTCGAGAATCTTGCGAACAGAATTGGCGAACTGATCGACTACCGCCTCGAATCCCTGCCCGCGATGACTCGCTGGGTGGAATATCACGCCAAGCGCACCGAGTGTGTTTGCAGTAGCGATATCGGCCTGCAAAGCGACTTCCGACTTGGCCAGAAGCTCAGGATCGGCGCTTCCGAGCGCAACCAGATACTTGCCATGGAGCACAGTTGGGCCCAGACCCGACCGCTTCATTTCAGCCTGATACTTTTCGGCGATGTCTTCGCTAATTGGTTTTGCCGACCACATGCGTGGGGACGAGGCGAAGATCTGGAAGCACTCGGCTCCGATCTCTTCGGCTCGGGCTACAGCCTTGTTGGATCCACCCGCTGCAGAAACATGCGCACCAATCAGCATCCGTTACCGTTCCTTATCTGTTGATATTAGGCATTCATCAGGCGCGCCCAACTACCACCCCTGCCGGGCGCATGGTAGTTGAATTTTCTTAAGGGTGCGACTACTAAACTATTTATTTAGGAGTTCGTAGGGGTGACTCGTCGCCATGGCAGGAAGCCTCGGCGTTCCCACAGTACGAGAACCTGAGCTGCAACGAATATCGAGCTGTAGGTTCCAACCATCACACCGGCAAGCAGCACTATCAGGAAGTCTCGCAGAGAGGCTCCACCGAAAAGCAGCATGGCGATGATCACAGTCATCGTAGTGATACTGGTGCCGAGAGAACGGGTAATCGATTCGTTGATCGACAGGTTCACAGTGGTTCGGAAATCACGTCCTGGAGCCAGTGTTACGTTCTCACGAATACGGTCGAAAATTACGATCGTGTCGTTTACCGAGTAACCAATTACGGTGAGGATACCCACGATGAAAATCGCGTTGACCTCTGCGTTGATGGCAATTCCAAGTACGGCGAACGCACCAAGAACGATGACGACATCGTGCATCAGCGCAACTACCGCTGCGAAGGCGTACTTATATGAATTCGGCACCGAACGGAACGCATACATGATGTAGAGCATCACGAATATCGCAGCGACAATCACCGCGGTAATGGCGTTTGAAACCGTGTCTTCAGCAACCGAAGCTCCCACCGAAGTGGTGTCGAGCACTCGAGCTGGAGCCCCATCGAGCTTCGCAATCTCATCATTCACAGCGTTCAACCCAGAGTTACCGAGGTCGTCTGTACGTATGAAGTACTGGGCATCGCCAAGTGCCTGCACAACGGCTCCCGGGTGACCGGATTTAGCCAGAGCTTCAACCACATCGGCAGCACCTGGGTCACCACCGTCGAACTGGTATGTAACCGTGGTACCCGATGTGAAATCGATACCCAGGTTCAGTCCAGACGTGCCCAGAACAATAACCGACAAGGTTGCAAGAACTATCGAAATGGTCAGAAATATCCGACGCTTACCGACGATATCCATTAGGAGTTACCTCCAGTCGCTGATTCACTCGGTTCGTTCTGATCACGCACCGGTACGTACAGGTTCGGGTTGTTCCCAAAACCTGACGATGCGATCAGACGGAGCAACAGCCGGCTGGCAAAGAATGCGGTGAACATGCTCAAAAGCACACCAATGGCGAGTGTCAGGGCGAATCCCTGCATGACACTGGTGCTGAAGCGGTCACCGAACCAGAAAAGTACGACAGCAACGATGATCGTCGACATGTTTCCATCTCTAATCGATGGCCATGCCCGCTCGAATCCTGCGGTAATAGCCGCAAGCAGGCTTCGACCCGATCGCAACTCTTCCTTCGTGCGTTCTGCAATTAGGACGTTTGCGTCGACGGCAAAACCGAGCGACAAAATCACAGCGGCTGCACCCGACAACGTAAGCGTTACCGGAATCATCTTGAAGATGCCCAGCAGCATTATGGAGTAGGCGATCAGCGCTATCGATGCCACAAGACCAGGGATCTTGTAGTAGGCGATCATGAAGATAAGGAGCAGGATCATTCCGACTCCACCAGCGATCAAGCTCTTCTGGAGCGAGTCTTTACCGAGAACGGCATCGACGTTTCGCTCTTGAATGAGCTCAAGCCCAACGGGAAGAGCACCAGAACGCAGCTGAATTGCGATGGTTCGGACGCTCTCGGTTGTGAAGTCGCCACCTTCGATGATGGCTCGACCACCAGCGATACCGCCCTGGCTCACACCCGGAGCTACTAGCTCAGTACCGTCGAGGTAAATTGCGAGTCGGTCCTGGTGACGTGAAACACGGTCAGTAACATCGAAGAAGGCTTTTGCGCCATCATCGTTGAATACGAGAGTCACGATCGGGTTGGCAAATGCACCCTGTGAAATAGCCGGGAAAGCATCATCAAGGTCGGCAGGATCAATTTCGGTTTCCGACTCAGTGAAGTAGGCAGGGTTTGAACATCGTTCAAGCGCCCACTCATCTTGGGTCAAACCATTCGGTGGCCACGGAATATCGTCAGATAGTGCAAATTCGTCGCCACATTCTCGGTAGCGGAACTCAAGCTGCGCCGTCGTGCCGATAACGTTCTTGGCTTCCTGTACGCCGCCGCCGAGGGTCCATTGCGTGAGCACGCCCTGCATGGAAGCAAACTGAACAAGTCCGATTTGATCTAGAGCATCGAAAATCTTCTTGTCTTCACTGACAATCGGATTTCCATTGGCGTCGGTTGATTTGATATCAAGACCGTACATAAGGATGGCGTACAAGCCATCCGCACCGGTTACTTCATCGACGTCAGCATCGCTGCGGCCAACTGAAGCAAATGCTGCTTCAACCTCTGCGAGTGTCGGCAGAGTTACTTCATCTTCGGCGGGCGCTGCGTCGACACTGTTGTCGTCACCCTCAACCGGTGGGGTTACCTGCGGCAGCACGTAGCTAACCTGAAGGGCAACCGGGTAGTGGGCAATAATTGCGTCACGCCAGGCGTCGGCCTCGGAAGGTGTAATTACGACACCATCCGCATCGATTACTTCAGCTCGAATATCGTCGAGCTGAACCGTGAGCGAGAGGTTTTCGTTCTGACTTACTTCAGCATCGGTGCGACCGAGCTCGTCGTGGAAAAATGCCTCAAGAACCTCTGTCGAAACAGTGTCTGCACCGAAGTTGAGTGTAATCGCTGAACCAGTCTGACCCGGTATCTGTACGAGAACCCGGTCGGCTACGGAATCGACTCCGCCACCGAGCAACTGGACGCTAGCTTCGCTAACACCGAACTCGTTGACTCGTCGGTCGATGATGTTGCGAACACCTTCCATGTCTTCCCGGGTGGGTTCACGGCCGTCTTCAGGTACTACATTATAGACGAGGTGGGTTCCACCTTCGAGATCAAGTCCCAGGGTCAAGCCGAGTGGGCTATCACCTCCACGGGTAAACCCGAGGACACTAACTTCGGAAATTGCCAATACAACAACCGAAATGACAACCAGTATTGCAATGAGGATTAATCCTCTGGATCTACTCAATAACTCAGACTCTTACGCGAAACGCGCCGCGAAGGCGGCGTGTCTATGTGATTTATTCTGACGCTGATTCACCTATCTGGTGACGTCAGTAAGCAACTAGAACGAACCTTCGATACCACCCTGAAAATTTCAGGAAAAGGCATCGAGTCAAACATGAAATACGCCGTAACTTGTCAAAGCGATTCTTCGACCAGTTTCAGGCAAGCAAAAAGTATAGCACCGGGTCAACGTAAATTCAGTGTGCGGTTGGGTGCGCGTTTCGGCTATATTCGAGCTCATGATCATTCGCACTATTTCCCCACTACGA
>CAVOCL010000229.1:0-4042 GCA_963694185.1 Dehalococcoidia bacterium | reverse complement strand
AATTCGAACGTACTAGATTTACGCCCTGAACCGAAACTATGTGAACGATTCCCTTGATTCTTCCATATATCGAGTGCGATTGCACCTAATTCAACGTGCGAGTTGCCAAAATTGGTCTAAAAATCCACTATTGGTGACGCTTAGATCGACCAAGTCACAATTTATCAAGGTAATAGAAGGACTTATATGCACTATCAGGATGAACGCACTACAGGGTGCCGTATCTCAGATTCCTGGACGTATCGCGGCCTGAAGACGGTCGTTCTCGAAAACGAATTGCTTCGAGTTTCGATAATTGCCGACAAGGGTGCCGACGTTTTTGAACTTTCCCACAAAAAGACCGATACTGAGTTCATGTGGCGAACACCATGGTCGGTTCGGAATCTGGGTATGGCTACTCCTCCAACCGGCGATGGCGATAACGTTTGGCACGATGCATACATAGGCGGGTGGCAGACGATCGCACCAACAGGTGGCCCGCCGCAGAAGTACGCCAATGCCGATGTTGGTCAGCACACTGAAGCAACTCTTATGCCGTGGGATGCCGTGATTCTGGAAGATACCCCTGAACGAGTTAGCGCCAAATTCACAGTGCGAACCGTTCGGACGCCGTTCTGGATCGAAAAAGTTGTGACGCTCGAAGCGAACAGCCCGGTTGTCACGGTTACAGACACCCTTACGAATCAGGCCGAAGAGGAAGCGGAAGCTCAGTGGGGACAGCACATCACTGTTGGTGAGCCGTTTCTGACTCCGAAATGCCGATTAGATATGGCAGCAGCCGATCACTTTGTTCCGGGCACTGGTGGTGATCGATTCCGTAGCGACCATTCTGGTAAGTGGCCTGTGGCAGAGGGTCCGAATAGTGAAGAGGTTGATCTGACCAAATTCCCACCGAAGTCAGACCGACTGAACTGTTACTCCGTATTCAAAAATCAGAACGAAGGTTGGTATGCCGTCACCAACCCCGATCGCGGTGTGGGCTTTGGGCTTGCTTACCCGGTCGATACATTCAAGTATCTCTGGTACTGGCAGGTGTTCGGCGGTGCATCGGGTTACCCGTGGTACAACCGCACCTACAACATCGGTTTAGAGCCGTTTACGAGTTTGAGTGCTGGTATCCCTGAACCGGGTTCAGACGAACGAACTTCG
Organism: Dehalococcoidia bacterium; assembly: GCA_963694185.1. Classification (GTDB taxonomy): domain Bacteria; phylum Chloroflexota; class Dehalococcoidia; order Lucifugimonadales; family Lucifugimonadaceae; genus Lucifugimonas. Next base: position 2,893 of record CAVOCL010000229.1, on the reverse strand, counting down.
ATCATCTTCAAGCCGGGCGAAACACGAACTGCCACGGTACGAGCTATCGTTTACGAAAGCACCACTGGCGTATCGCACATCTCGCAAGATGGGCAAGTTACGAACAGGTAAGGGCAGAAATCAATAGCGGGCAAGGTCTTGGTTTGGCACCAGAACCTTGCCCGCTTTTTAAATCCAACTGGTTGGGATTACGCCTCTGCCAGCACGCCTTCGTCTGTCTGGTGCGCTCGAATCCAATCCCAGTCGAGCGGTACGCCTATGCCCGGTCCGTCCGGGGCGTACACGTTGCCTGCTGAGTCGATCCCATCAAGATCGTCGTTGTATCCAAGGTAAACCGGAGCCTTCGTCGTTTTGACCTTCGGGTGAACGAGGCCAAGCTCGAAGAAGTTCGTGTTCCTAATCGACGACATGATGTGACGATGAACCGGGCCAGGGCCGTGTAACTCCACGTCCAATCCAAATCCTTCTGAAGCGTGGGCGATCTTCATCGCACCGGTCACGCCGCCATCCTCGTGAGCACCTGCCCGAACGTAGTCGGTTCCTTCGGCAACGATGAAGTCGACGTGCTGCTCAAGCAGGCGAATGTGCTCGGTTTGCAGCAACGGTGTCTTGACCATCTGGCGAAGCTTGCGGTGAGCGAACTGCGATACGCCTCCGTCTTGATACGGATCTTCCCACCAGAAGAACCCAGCCTCATCGCAAGCCTGTCCCAGCTTCAGCGCGTCGCCAAAGTTCTTCACTTCACATGCAGGGTCGATCAACAGATCCATGCGCCCCTCGAACTGCTTGCCAAGGGCCAGCACGTTGTCGACTTCACGCTTGATATTGCTTCCAGCAAGTCCCCAGCCGTGCACCTTGAACGATCGGTATCCCATCTCGTAGCACTGCTCGGCGAAATCAGCGAAGTCCTGAGGTGTCTGGAGTCCACCGTTTTCGTCGCCGTGCAGAGTCGATGCGTAAGCGGGTAACGCCTTCTTCTCACCACCAAGCAAGCGGTACAGAGGTTCGTCGTACAGCTTGCCGGCGATGTCCCAAAGGCAAATATCAATCAGCCCAACACCGAGCATAGCGCCGTGCCGAAGTCCACGTTTCACGTCGTTGTAAATCGACTCTCGAGCAAGCGCGTCTTTGCCGATCAAGTACTGCGCTGCTGTTTCGACATCTGAACTGAAACCCGGGTACTCACCAACAATTCCCTGGTCGGTGTGAATCTGAAGAATCGCACCCTTTTGCTTCAACCTGGACCCAGCTTCGTAAACCATGTTGAACGTGTTGTAGTCCTTGCCAACATTTTCAAGCTCGTGCTCGAAGGTCGTGACAGTGACTTTGGTGATCTTCGGACTAGTTTTCATTTCCGGTTCCTGATCGCTTGCCTTGCCGCTTGTTAGTGAAAAAGATCAAATATGTGATCAATAGTTCGAGTTCAAGCGCTTGTTTAGAATTTGTTTCGCGGCGGGATGTTAGCACTTATACGAGATACAATACCTCTCGATTTCATCGATTGCGACCTATTGAACCGCGTGTAGAATTCCGACAAAATGCACCTAATCGCAAGTACGAGCGCAAAACCTACATGCAAGCAATCGTTTATCACGACAACAAAGACATTCGCCTTGAAGACATTCCAGAGCCAGTTCCGGGTCCAGGTGAAGTGAAGTTGCGGATTACGGGCACGTCGATCTGCGCAACCGATATCGAAGAGTGGCAGTACGGTCCACTCTGGGTTCAGCATGGATCGCCGAACGCCCTAACCGGCAAGCAGACCCCGCTTGTTATCGGTCACGAAACCGCCGGCACTGTCGCCGAACTGGGTGAAGGCGTAGACAACGTTGCAGTTGGCGATCGCGTTGCGGTGAACACTGTGCTTACCTGTGGAACCTGCTTCTGGTGTTTGAGAGGGCAGCAGTCGGTTTGCCCGAACATGGCGGTGGCAGGTTTCATGGCTGATGGCGGACTCGCCGAGTTCATGGTGTGGCCTGCCGATCACCTCGTACCTATGCCAGACAGCATTTCCGATACAGAAGGCCCTCTATTAGAACCAGCTACTGTTGCAGTGCACGGTGTTCGACGATCAGGCGTGCGACCCGGCGACAACGTGGCTGTTATCGGCTGTGGCACCGTGGGATTGCTCACAGTTCAGGCATTCAAGGCTGCGGGTGCCAATGTGATTGCACTCGACGTTCGTGAGCAAAGTTTGATTCTCGCTAAGGAACTTGGCGCAGATGAAGTTGTGAACTCGAGTGACGAGGAGGCCGCTGGAAGCAAGTTACTTGAACTGACCGGCGGAGTTGGCCCTGACATCGTGGTGGAATCAGCTGGTGCGAAAGAGACACCTCGCATGGCGATCGAGTGGACGCGCCGTGGCGGCACAACTCTGTTGCTGGGAATCTACTCAACTACCCCGGAAATCAACTTCAACAACGTTGTCGGCTCCGAAATAACAGTGATTGGCTCAGTGGCAACGTCACCTGGAGATCTTGAAGCAGCGGTTGATCTGGTGGCATCTGGCAAAATCAACGTCAAACCGCTAATCTCCGAAATCGTTCCGCTAAGCAGGGCATTGAAAGACGGATTCGAACGAATGCTCGATCCCAACAAAGAAGTGTTCCGAATCGTTATTCAGCCCGGATCGTAGAGAAGCTCACAAGGATTTCTTAGCCTCATGCACTATCAGGACGAACGAACTACCGGCTGCCGAATATCGGATTCGTGGACCTATCGCGGTTTGAAGACCGTTGTTCTTGAGAACGAAATCGTACGAATAACAGTTCTCGCCGACAAGGGCGCCGATATTTACAGCTTCGTCCACAAGCCCACCGATACCGACTTCATGTGGCGAAGCCCGTGGGGCGTGCGTGATCAAAGCAAGACAGTCCCACCAACCGGCGATCCG
>CAVOCL010000228.1:0-4067 GCA_963694185.1 Dehalococcoidia bacterium | reverse complement strand
GAAGTGCCGAAAGTGGCTAGTTGCGAGAGACTGAAATCAATGAACTCATCTTAATTTCGAACGTGCCCGGGCTGTGGAATAAAAGCCCGACCGACATCGACCCGTTGCGGGTACATTGTCGTGGAGTGCGCTGATTGCGGATTCGATGCAACGACCAGTGACGTTGCGAAGGCTGAATATTTGGCCAACTTCATCCCATTGCCCGACATCGCAGAATCTGCATACCGAATAGCAAATCGCTCGGTACTGCGGTATTCCGCTCTCCGGCGCTAAGTTGGCAGACTGAAAACAGCTCTAACGAGTCTTAGCCGGCTCATCAGAATAAATTGAAAGCGAAGAAGACCCGACCTGAATCGGGGCTTCTTTCTTTAACTGGCTAGCTTGCTCGTGGAATCGTAACTTCAGCGAAATTACGGGCGAACGACGGTGCCGTCTGCTCGACGTACGTTATCGAAGTGACCGCCGCCCTCGTCGTTATGCGGGTATTTCGCTGCGAGTTCTTCGTTGATGTCGATGCCAAGTCCCGGTTCACCGTTCGACCACATGAAACCGTCTTTTATGGTGGGTGATCCGGGGAAGATTTCCTGGATTTTATCGCTGTAGATCGCCTCTTCTTGAACTCCGAAGTTCGAGATATTGAGGTCGACGTTCAGGTGAGCGGCCTGCCCTACTGGCGATACGTTTCCTGGACCCTGGAACGCCGTTCGCACGCCCATTAGTTCGGCCATCGCAGCATACTTTTTGGCCGGGGTGATCCCGCCGATTGGTGACAATCGAGTTCGCACAAAGTCGATTAGTCGACCGGTGATAAGTGGCACGATTTCAAGCGGGTTGTTGAATATTTCGCCTATCGCCATCGGGGTTGAAGTTTGCTCTCGCACACGCTCGTACCAGCCTATTTCGTGAGGCGGCAGCAGGTCTTCAAGATAGAACAGTTTGAACTGCTCGACTTCCTTGGCGAAATCGACTGCCAGAATCGTTGGGAGGCGTTCGTGCACATCGTGGATTAGTTCCACCTTCCAGCCGACGCTCGAGCGAATTCGATCCATCAGCGATATAGCTGAGCGCATGTACGGCTTCGGTTCGTAGACTCCGGTGCGCTGTGCGTAGGCGTACTTATCGTCGGCTGGTTCGGCTTTCGTGGTGATCCACTTTGGCCCGTCCTGGGGATCACGATCTCGATTTTCACCACCAGACGCTCCGTAGGTTGCGAATCCGGGAGTTGCTACCTGAATTCTGACGAAGTGATAGCCCTCTTCGATGAACCCATGTGCCTGATCTTCTACTTCTTCGGGCGAAGATGCGGAAGCGTGGGCGTAAACGGCTGCAGCCTCACGTGCCTTGCCGCCGAGCAGATCGTAAACGGGCATTCCAGCTACTTTGCCCTTGATGTCCCACAGCGCTTCGTCGACCCCGCTTAGTGCGTTGTTCAGGATCGGCCCACTGCGCCAGTATGACGACACGAATGCCGATTGCCAGATGTCTTCGATATCGGCGGGATCTTTGCCGATCAGGAAAGGTCGTAGATATTGCTCGATAGCAACTTTCACTGCCTGCGGACGTGTTCGCAGCGATGCGCAACCGATTCCGTACAGGCCAGGTTCGGTGGTTTCGATCTTCACTACTGTGAATCTTGAACCGGGTTCTGGCTCGGTGAGAATCGCTCTCACATCTCGAATCTTGACGTTGCTCATCTAGCGGGCTCCTGCCAATTACTTACAACTGAGAAAGTTACAATTTTCCAACTACGGCTGGATGATACGCCCGATGAAGAGAGTGATGACTCGACTCCAGAGTGAATCCACTATTGTTGAACCGAGTTGGCGAATTTTATGGACGCAACGAATCCAGCCTATCGAACTCGGCTACAACTGGCTGTAATGTCCATCTTGTAAGCAGCGATCGTCGATTAGAATCCGTAAATTATTTGGGTCGAGTCCGATTCACAGCACCCTCTTGGCGTCGGTACTAATACTGACGGCATTTATCATGGTCGCCTACTTCTACGACAACGATTATCCCTGACTGACCGAACTGACCGAACTGACCGAACTGACCGAAAACAGACTGGTCGAGAGTACCGCCTAAGGAAATACCAAAACATGAGCAATGCAAACATCCAGATGGTTACCAAAATGCGAGTCGTGCCCGTCGCGGGTCAGGATTCGATGTTGCTGAACCTTTCTGGTGCTCACGGACCTTATTTCACTCGAAATATCGTGATTCTCGAGGATGATGAGGGGCGAACAGGGATTGGTGAGGTGCCTGGAGGAGAGCAAATCAGAACGACTCTCGAGGCGACATCTGAATTGGTTATCGGCTCAAAGGTAGCCAACTACCGAACGACATTGAATTTGATCAGTCGGAAATTCGCACACTTGGACTCGACAGGTAGAGGGACACAAACGTTCGACTTGCGAACCGTGGTTCATGTTGTAACAGCGGTCGAATCGGCGCTGCTCGACCTTCTGGGTAAGCAGCTCGAAGTGAGTGTTGCAGACCTGCTAGGCGAAGGGCGTCAACGCGACTCAGTAGAAGTACTCGGGTATCTTTTTTATGTTGGTGACCGAGCGAAAACTGATCTTGGTTACAGGGATGAGAGTGGATCCGACGATGACTGGTTCCGACTTAGAAATGAAGAGGCGCTCGACACCGACTCTGTAATAAAACTAGCGCACGCATCTCAGGATCGTTATGGCTTCAAGGACTTCAAGCTCAAAGGTGGAGCGTTAGACGGGGCCGCCGAAATAGAAACGGTTACAGCTCTTTCCAAAGAGTTCCCAGACGCTCAGATTACCATCGACCCCAACGGCGCGTGGTCGCTAGATGAGGCAGTAGCGTTATGTCGCGACAAGCACGATGTACTGGCTTACGCTGAGGATCCTTGCGGTGCCGAAGACGGGTATTCGGGTCGAGAGATCCTCGCCGAGTTCAAACGAAGAACTCGGCTGAAAACTGCCACCAACATGATCGCCACCGACTGGCGACAAATGAGCCACGCTATTCTTCTCAATTCGGTCGATATTCCGTTAGCTGACCCTCATTTCTGGACGATGTCGGGGTCGGTTCGAGTGGCCCAGATGTGTCGTGATTTCGATCTAACGTGGGGTTCTCACTCGAACAATCACTTCGATATATCATTGGCGATGTTTACGCATGTGGGAGCAGCGGCGCCTGGCGACACGACGGCTATAGATACACATTGGATCTGGCAAGACGGCCAGGCGCTGACGAAGAACCCGATGGAGATTATCGATGGACAAATTCGATTGCCTGATGCACCGGGTCTAGGCGTCGAGATTGACCTCGATGCGATCGAACAAGCTCACGAGCTCTACGTAAAGCATGGACTGGGAGCGAGAGACGATGCCGCTGCGATGCAATTCCTGATCCCCGGATGGGAATTCGACAACAAGTCGCCGGCTTTAGTCAGGGGATAATCAGATGAAGGGCCGGCCGCTCCGCCAAGTATGATCTCAGCATAGAAGAAGCCCCAGAGAAACGTGAGTTTCACTGGGGCTTCTTCTGCGTTCAATTGCAATATGGAGGCGACGGGCGGATTCGAATTATCGTGGAGCTACATCGAACAAGGATTTCCTGACGTTTCTGACGTTGACCTGATTTTCCGCAATATTTTGAACGAAGTTGGCGGAAGTTTCGCTAATGTCGAAATAAACGGGAAATGGCCAATACTTGGAGAACTTAGTCCACTAGACGTCAAACACTTTTGACCTGCCCCCCTCAAACGTGTCCATCTGAAAGATCAGATAATGGACAAATTGAAGGGAGGCAGGTCACCCAGGCTTCAACTGGTCGTGAATCCGAGATAATAAGTGGTAACGCTATCGGGGGCAGGTCAGATCTGGTTACCTCTTGCGTCGTGGTCACCAATAACGATGGTGAAGTCGCCGATGCCTGGAGCCTGTGCAGCTGCATTCACTGTTGGCTTCCCGAAGCCTCGGTCTGCCAGCCACGTAGCAGCGTCCATGCGTTCCTTATTAGAAGCGTTTTCGTCACGAAACACGCTTAGAACGAAGTCTCTAGAATCCTTTTACCCGGCAAGTTGT
>CAVOCL010000227.1:0-4073 GCA_963694185.1 Dehalococcoidia bacterium | reverse complement strand
GTCATGGTCAGATAACGATGTTGAGCGGTGAACCGGGCATTGGGAAATCTCGTCCAGCTGAAGAGCTAGCTCAACGTGCCGAAAAGAACGGTGCTCAAGTTCTGTGGGGCCGATGCAGCGAGGACCGTGGCGCTCCGGCGTACTGGCCATGGGTACAGATAATTCGCTCATGCATCGAGAATCTCGAAACGAGCGAACTCAGATCTTCACTTGGGCCCGATTCCGCCCTAATTGCACAGATCGTTCCAGAACTCTCCAATCTGATCGATCAACCCAACGATGGAAACCACATTCCAGAAGCGACGGAAGCACAGTTTCGGCTCTACGACACGGTTCTGAGATTCCTTTCAGCCCTGTCCGGGAAAAAGCCCATCGTTATCGTTCTTGAAGATCTGCACTGGGCCGATATTGCGTCTCTAAAACTTCTTGTGCATTTCGTTCAGGGAATGGCGCAATCTCATATTTTTGTGGTTGGAACGTACCGAGACGTCGAAATCACCCGAAATCACCCGCTGTTCCAAACACTCGGAGATCTCACTCGGCTTCGCATTTTTAGTCGCATGCAGCTGCACGGACTAGACCCGGATAGCGTCGGGAAAATTATCGAGACCCATGAAGGCGTTGTGCCTCCTTCTGATCTCGTCGCCGCTATCCATTCCCAAACCGAAGGTAATCCCCTTTTTGTCGGAGAAATGTCTCGATTCCTCGTTCAAGAACGACTGATACGAGGTGAACTTAAGTCGAACGAGTTGTTCGACGGGGTAGGGCTTCCAGAAGGGATTCGCGAAGTCATTGGACGTCGATTGCGTCACGCCGTTCGCGTCCCCGTACCAGATCCTTCGACTCCAATGACGGAGTTTATCCCGATGGAAATCGGGGCTCGGGAAAGCAGGTTAGCTAATCCCCTAGCTCTTAGCCTTCCACTCTTCCCAATTGTCCAGAGTGAAATCTGGAACCGAGAAGAAGCGGTGGACTGCGCCTTCTTTGGCGCGTACTTCGGCACACATCTTGGCAACGTCGGCAGCTTCATCAATAGCCACTCGTGCCACACCGTCTGAATCACAAACCAGAATATCGCCAGGGGCAATTCGAAGGCTAGCTACAACGACCGGTACTTCATGTTCAAGCATATTGAAAGGACCGTGTCCGGGAACTCGGCCCGTGCCCCACAACGGTAGGCCGGCATCGGCGATTCCGGGTACATCTCGTACATTGCCCTCGATCAGCGCACCGACAACACCGAGTGCCTTCATCTGGTACGCCATTCCGTCACCAATAATCGCACCGCGTTTCGACGGCTTATCGATGTCCTGCTGAACCACGATTACCGGAACGTTCGCCTTCGCAATCGAATCGAAATAATCGGTGCGGGCGTATCCACTGCTATCCGATCCCGAAATCGGAGTCCATGTCGAAGTAAAGGCATACCCAACTGCCGGTTTCGCACCCGGAGAAATGTATTCCTGAATGCTTGGATCGGTGTAGTCATCGTCCGCATGAATGTAGCCCCGAACGAGAATGCCTGCGTTCTGGACAGTGGCGGAATCGTACTCAGCGAGCGTGTCGAGAATCGACTTGTCAATGGTTTTCATGAATGCAGTATTACTTGCGGACTAGATGACTATTGTTCGAGCGGTACGACATCGGGTTCGAGAGATAGCGCTTCGCCAGGGAAGAATTCGCGCCATGGTTCAAACTGCTCGACAAACGTTCGGCCTTCTTCGACAGAACCGATTCCCTTAACAGCGCGTCCGGGGTCGTATCCGGTGGTTTTCGCAAGCGCTTCGATTCCGCGTTTTGTCTCGCGAACGCCGCCTACGGAGAAGCTTTCACCTTCTTCGTTCTCGACGATCAGGTCGATACCTTTTTTCTTCTGCTTCCAGTACAGCCTCATATGGATACCTCGCTCAGGAATTACCTGCGATAAATTGGGACAACATTTCGTCCGCATATTCTAAGGGCAACCGAGCCGATATGGACACTCGGAAAGTGCGACTAATCGGGTTGATGTAAAAAAGGGCGCTGGGCGACAGGCGGTCTAGCGGTTCGCCAGAAGCGGGAGTGCGCGATCGAGAATCGCATGCGCAACGTCGAGCTTGTCCATCAGCGGTTGGGGATCTACGTTGCCATCGGCATCGACGAAAGTGACCTTGTTCGTATCCGTGCCGAACCCGCTTCCAGGCTCGCTAACGTTGTTCGCCACAACGAATGCAGCACCCTTTGGCGCAGCTTTGGCCTGTGCGTTCGCTTCGAGATCGTTCGTTTCAGCCGCAAATGCCACCTTGACCAGATTCCGACCCTGAGCCAACGGCATGAAGTCTTCAACCTTCGAAAGTTCCAGCGACATCCCACCGGAAACCTGTTTCTTGATCTTGTGATCGGCGACGTTGGTAGGGGTGTAATCGGAAATTGCGGCAGCCATCACCAGCAGATCGGCACCCGAAGATTCGGGAACGATCGCATCACGCATTGCATCGACCGTCGCAGCGTTCACTACAGTGACGCCAGCTGGATCGGGCAGGCTAGATGCTGTTACCAGAGTCACGCGAGCGCCTCGATCTCGGGCGGCCTCGGCGATGGCGTAACCCATCTTGCCAGTTGAGCGATTTGAAATATAACGAACCGGATCTATCGGCTGACGAGTGCCTCCGGCGGAAACGATAACGTGCCTGCCAGCGTAGTCACCACGACGTCCAATCGCCTGGCGAACCAGCCCGATCAGGGTTGCGGTATCTGTAAGCCGCCCTTTGCCGATCAGTCCCGATGCAAGCCGTCCGTCCTCAGGACCAGCAACCACAACGCCATCGCCTTTCAGCGCCTTCACGTTTCGCTGGGTAGCCGGGCTCGCGAACATATCGGCATCCATCGCCGGGGCGACAATCACCGGTGCCTCGGTTGCCAGCACTGTCGCCGTTAGCGGATCATCGGCAATCCCGAGGGCCAGTTTTGCCACGGTGTTGGCGGTCGCAGGGGCGATCAGCACGCAATCAGAGCGCAACGCAAGCGCAACATGATCGATGCTCAGTTCGGAATGCGCCTGCCACAATCCAGTGGTTACCGGCCGGTGCGTGAGAGCTTCAAAAGTAGATACCCCAACGAACTCAGTCGCCGCTGAAGTCATGATCACATCAACGATTGCCCCTGCCTGAACCAGCTTGCTGGCGATGTCGGCAGCTTTATAAGCGGCGATAGAACCAGTGACGCCAAGAACTATCGTCTTGCCCTCAAGCGGGGGACGGGAGATCGGTTGGATTGAGCTGATCGCAGGTGACATACCAGATACCACTAACCAAATACTATTGGGCTAAACAGCGTTCATTTCGTGAACAAACCTGAGCCCCATAAGAGTGAGTTCGGGGTTCACATGGTCGAAGGAATCGGTGTTCTGCGCCATCAAATTGGCGAGTCCACCAGTAGCAACAACCGTTACATCGTCGGGGGCGTCGGGGTTGAGTTCGGCCTTGAATCGAGCAAGCATGCCTTCGATGAGTTCAGCAAACCCGAATACAAATCCTGATTGCATCGAAGCAACCGTGCTTCGGCCAATCACCCGGTCAGGTGCGACCATCTCGACACGTCGAAGCTGCGAAGTGTTGCGGAACATAGCGTCGGCAGCGATTTCCATACCAGGCGAAATTGCACCGCCAATGTAATCGCCATCGGCAGTTATAGCGTCGAACACCGTTGCAGTGCCGATGTCTACGACCACGATCGGACCGCCGTACATCTGGTGAGCAGCTACTGCGTCAACAATTCTGTCTGCTCCAACATCTTGCGTGCGGTCGTAGTGAATTCGGATGCCGGTTCGAACACCGGGGCCGATCACCAGCGGTTCGAGTCCTGTGAGCGACGACAGCGCGTCGACGTAGGCTTCGGTGAGTGGGGGAACGACTGAACATATGACCACCGCGTCGAACGATGCGGGCTCGACGCCCTTTGATCGCAACACGCCTTGAAGTGCCCAGGCGTGCTCGTCGACAGTGCGAGTTTCGCGTGTCGCCAAACGCCATGTGGCGGTTAGTTCCTGATCGTCAAATGCGCCGATCGTGATGTTCGTGTTGCCGATATCGACG
>CAVOCL010000226.1:0-4084 GCA_963694185.1 Dehalococcoidia bacterium | reverse complement strand
GGCGTACGCAGGTCGACTCTTGAAGAACGAGTTGATCATGTGAAGCAGTGGATCGACACCGGGCTTCGAGGTGCCAAGATATTCCTGACGGGCGATCTTGATGCAGGATTAGCCGAACTCGACGGCCTTATGAAAGGTGCGCCAGAGCTTGAGCAGTGGATGGTCGACACACTATGGATGTGTTCTCACGAAACGGCGGAACGCGGCAAGGTGGAGTACGGGAAGCGAAACGTACGGTTCTTCGAATGCCCGCTTCAGCCTGAAGATCTGCTTGGTCATCAGGAATTGGTTAAGAAGCCGGGTGCGCCAATTGCACTTGGTGAGCACTTCAGGTCTCGCTACCAAATGGAACAGTGGGTGCAGCAGCCCCGTGCGCTCGATGTGTACCAGCCCGATATTGGGCGAACCGGCTTTACTGACTACATGGCTCAGATGGCTATCGCGGCGAAGGCAGGAATCAAGACCACTCCGCACATGGGTACTGGCGTTTCGGTTTTCCAAGCAGCGACTTTGCAGTGTGCAGCGGTTGCACCACCAGACTATTTGCAGGAGTTCCAGGGCGGGTTGTCGGATCGGCTCGACAAGGCGTCTGATACTGCATGGAAGTACGCTGATGGCGGCTTCAAGTTACCCGACCGTCCGGGCATCGGTGTCGAGATAAACGAATCGCTTCTCGATCCATATATCGTGAAGCACTAACGGTTTATTGCTGGATATCGAGACTACGATTGGTGCTGACTTCGTCTGCTTGGCTCGCGAGCGCCCGCACGCGAGCCAAGCACGCATTCACTAAATATTAGAAGGAACCCGTTCTGGCAGATAAAACTGCAGGAACAGTGGAATCGACCACTCCCCGCGAAAATCGAACTCCCGCCCCCTCTACACACGGTCCGTTCAGTGTGTTGGGGATACGCGACTACCGACTACTGATACTTTCGAACCTGGCTACGTTTGCCGGGTATCAGATCAGGAACATGGCTCAGGCATGGATCGTTCTCGATAGAACGGATTCGCCGATGCTTATGGGGTTGGTTAATGCGATGCCGGGAGTTGCCATAATTTCGATCTCTTTAATAGGAGGGGCACTGGCCGACCGCACAGAACGTTGGCAGATGCTGTGGCGGACGAAGGTGATCATTGCTTCGATGTCGTTGTTGACCGCGGTGTTGCTGACTGTGGATGTGCTTGAGTGGTGGCATCTGATTCCAATATCGCTGCTAACCGGAGCTATGTTCGCTTTGCACAACCCAACCAGTCAGGCGTTTGCGGTTGATGTTGTTGGGCGCGAACGGCTGGTTTCGGCATCGAGTTTGAACACCGGAATATCGATGACGGCGACGATCGTCGGGCCGAGTGTCGGTGGTGCGCTGTTGCTATTGGGCCACGACATTGCTTTCTACGTTCTAACCGCTTTATACGTGTTCTCGGCGATCACTATTTACCGGGTTCGAATGCGCCATGTTCCCGTTCCCAGCGGTAAAAACATGATTTCGGACATACGTGAAGGTGTCGGTTACGCCTATCGAACACCAATAATCAGGGCTTTGCTCATCGTGGGTTCTGGCGCGCTGTTCATAGGAATGAACCAGCCAGCGATTCCGGTGAAGGTGCAGGATGTTCTGGGGCTTGGCGAGGTTGGTTACGGCGTGATGCTAGGGCTCAACGGGGTTGGTTCGCTGATTGGAGCGATCGTGCTGTTTATTTTCAGCAAGCGCGTGCGCAAAGGCTATTTGTTGATATTTGCGCTGCTTATGCTCAATGTCGCAGTTGGGCTGTTTGCTGTGGCGCCGAACGTCCTCGTATCTGGCATTGCGATGACGCTGATGGGTCTGGCGTTCGCCGCGTGGATGATTTCGGTTCCGGTGCTTCTTCAGACAACTGCTTCCGAGAACATGCGCGGTCGGATAATGAGTTTGTATTTCATGGTGGTGCTTACGCATCAGCTTGGATGGCTTATCGGCGGTATTGGCATTGAGGCGTTTGGGATTCAAACGACGTTGTTTATCGGGATAGCCGGGAGTCTGACGGTTTCGGCAATTGCGCTGATTTCGACGCCGGCGCTGCGCAACGCGCGGTAGATATTGGCCTGTTTCGGCTTGAGGCACCTTGACCACTGATATCGATGAGATGCTGCCCTCTCGCTCTCGGCCCCGGCCCCGCCCCGTCACAGATCCTGAATCAAGTTCAGGATGACAATCGTTGTGGCTCGGAATATCACTTGTGGCTCGGCAAGCGGTTTGCGGTTTGGGACGCGCCGGACGCTGACGTGACAGAATCGGCGGCATGCTCGAATCCGAGAGTTCCGACAAAGCGCCCGCTCAAGCTCATTCACGATTTAACCCGTTCGGTGTTCTTCGCTATGGCGACTACAAGTTTGTGTGGTCATCCGAGGCGCTGAGCCTGTGGGCTATCGAGATGGAGATCATCGTTCTCGCAATGTTCGTGCTGCGAGATACCGGTTCCCCCCTGCTGGTTGGGGTTATCGGCGCACTCAAGTTCGCCGGGACTTTGCTCGGTCCGATGTACGGATTGATGGTTGATCGGTTCAACCGAAAGTTCCTGCAGGTATGGGTGAGGACGTTCGGAATATTTTTAGCGTTCTTGCTGACCGCCCTGATAATCACCGACTCGCTGCAGCTGTGGCACGCATACGTAATCGTTGCTTCCGGCAGCATGGTGCGGATGCTCGATCTGGTGCTCGTGCAGGCATTGACCGCCGATGCTGTTCCAGAGCATTCGCTGCACCGGGCGATTGGACTTTCACGATCGACGCTGGATGGTGCCAGGGTTATCGGATCGATCGCAGGTGGAACAATCTTCGAACTTCTCGGACTCGACTGGGCGTATGTGACGATAACGGTGCTTTATTTGCTGGCGACGCTGGCTGCAATCAAGGTCGATTCACGAGTCGTTACCGCTAAACTCAGTTCAAGCAGTATCAAATCGGGTCTTGGCGAAGGACTGCGGTATATAAGGCAGAGCGATTTTTTGCCAGGACTGATTTTCTTCTCGTTCCTGATCGAATTTTCAGCGTTCCCGATCGTTAACGGGCTCATGACGGTGATTGGTGATAAGTTTTTCAGGCTTGGTGGAACGGGCATCGGTTTGCTTGCTGCGGCGGCTTCGATTGGAGCGCTTGCCGGAGCGCTCGTGCTTGGCGGCAAGCAGCACATCGCCAATCCGGCTAGAACGATGGTTTTCGGATCGATCGCGTGGCACGCTTTGATGTTGATCCTCGCGGCGTCACCGCCCCTGTGGCTGTTCTCGTTGATATTGCTTTTCTGGGGATTCAGCGGAGGAGTGACGTTCGTGGCAATGGTTGTTGGGCTGTTGCGAGAGGCTCCGGCGGAGACCCGAGGCCGAATTATGGGAATTCGGTCGCTTGGCATTTACGGATTGCCGCTCGGACTGCTGCTCGGCGGGTGGATCGCCGAAGTAGCGGGAACGTCGATGATGATCGGAGTGTTGGGAGGGCTCGGGCTGCTCGGCACTGTGGGAGCGGCTATCAAGTGGCCTGTATTGCTTAGAGGTCGTTCTGATTCAAACGATGAAATCGCTGGAGAAAATGAATAGTGAAGCTGCCTGATTTTTCGTCGCAAACACCGCGTGCTGTCGCACTTGATCTCGATGAAACAACGCTGAACTCGAAGGCTCAGCTTTCAGATCGCACCCGTGCTGCGCTTCATGCGGTGCACTCGATCGGTCTGCCGCTGATCATTGCCACTTCACGACCTGAACGGGTTCTGGGGGCTCTGGTTGGTGATGATATTTTGGAGATCACATCGCTGGTGCAGATGAACGGCACGATCGCCGAAGGACGACAGGGGTTAGCCGGGTCACACAAGTACCTCATGGATATGGCAGACACGAGGCGGTGCTGGGATGTGGTGAACGAGTTTGCTTCATGGACGAGGATGACGGTGGAAACCGACGGAATTCAGTTCGCAGTGAACCACGACGATGGCATAAACGAACTATGGGCGTTCAACATGACGACGCCTACGATGGTGGTTTCGCTCGAAGAGGCGCTGGAAATTGGTCCTGCGAAGATTTCTGTGAATGGTGTGGGGGAAAGTTTGGAGTC
>CAVOCL010000225.1:0-4109 GCA_963694185.1 Dehalococcoidia bacterium | reverse complement strand
CCACATCAAAAGTCGACTAATACGAGGCAAAAGGGTTGAAGGCAAATACATAACCGTGAGAGTGTCGTTCGCGCTCACCGCGCAAAATTTGAACGAAGCCTACCCAAGTTATACGTCGAACGCGCTCAAATAGCCTGCCACTCCGCAACGGCCGCACCCAAAACTCGTTACATCGCTGAACTCAAATCAGCCGGTAGCATGCGCACATGAATAACGTGAACGGCATCGTCGACGCAATGCTCCTGTCGCCCCTTGGCTGCGCATTCCTACGCCATGCAGCGGCTTCAAATCTGTCTCCAGCTGAAATCGTAACTCCACAGAACAGCTGGTATCTGGCCGCTTTCGCCTCGGATGACGTCAAGATTTGGCGCAACAACTATCAGGAAAATCGGGAAAAATGCTTGATCTCGGACCACAAAACCGCGATCTCGCCATCTCGATTGTTGAACATGCGAGTAATTCTCACTGGTTCAAACCGCTGGACGTTACAAGCCAGATGCACCTGCCTCGGTATGACCAAAAGCCAACCCAGGCCAACTTCACGACACCGCGACCTGAACTAAATAGTTGGGAACGCTACGCCGAAAAAATCGAAGGCTACATGTTCACGCACACGTACATTGACGGGGGAGCTTCGATCTACGTTGCCACCGACGAACATGCTGGCGATATCGACACCGAGCAGAAGCCACCTTATAAGTCGTGGTTGCTCACCACAGAATCGAACATTCGTGTATTCGAAGTAGAGGACGCAAACGGATGGCACAGCCTATGCGCTCGGTATCCAACGGAAGGATCAAACACATCTGACTCGCCAGATTTCTCGATGGATCCCGGCCGAATAGTCCCGAACTGGCACGCAGTCGCTAAGGATTGGGACGCCGTAAACGTTTCGTTCGGGGCGATGCTACTGGCTGATCAAGTGCGCGTTGAATCGGAAGCAGGGTGGACATACCACTGGACCTGGCAAATAGAACAAACCCTCTGGTTACGCTGGGCGTTTGCCGCAGTCAAGCCATTGCCCGAACACACACCACAAAGGGGACCCGATATTGGGGCCAGATCATTGTTCTAATCCCTCCCACTTCATCAAATTTCGTTGCAATGCGAATTCAAGCGTTCATCGAACGCGTCAAAAACGGTCTAAGAAATCATCTGACCCCAACGAGGCCGCCGGAACTGGTCACAAAGCCTGATCGGGTATTCGTCGAGTACGCCAGAATTGATCTAGTTGGCCAATGTAGCCAACACAGATCAAGCTGAAAAATACCAACTAGTTGGTTGTTGGGCGGGCCCACAACGTTTCGTACTGCTCACCCATTATTAGCTGGGCGAGTTCACGGCGTTCCATACGAACCAGTTCGTTGAACGCACGTTCGGCAGCTTCAACCGCTTCAGGGAAGTCTGAATCCTCGATGCGAGCAACAACCTTGGCCCAAAGACCCGAAGTCTTCATGGCGTCGACATACCCGACCCACGGCACTGCGATGATGTCCTGAGGACGAGGCAATGCCGGGCGCATGCGCTTGATAGAGCGAAGGCGGTCTGCGATAGATCGTGCCATCGGCACAACTCGAACCAGGGGCGCCTCTCCCTCTTTGGGCCGCACGTCGATCACAACCGACTGTCCGAATTTTGGAAAGAACACAGCCAGCACTTCAGCGTTTTCAATGAACTTGAAAACACCGTCTACACCGTTGCCATAGCCGAAATCCAATTTATCGCCTCTTGTTTCCGCAGCCTTTACACAAAGCTGCTTTTTCTTCGAGTGATATCAATCCTACAACTAGTTCAGGCCTTCAGGTCCCTTACAGTAGCAAGAAATGAGGGGAGCACTTTTTCCCAGTCGCCAACTACCCCGAAGCGGGCTTCCTTGAAAATGTTCGAATCAGAATCTTTGTTGATCGCAACAATAGCGCGTGAACTCGAACAACCCGCCATATGCTGGCTGGCTCCCGAAATACCCACAGCAATGTAAACATCGGGGCTAACCGTCTTACCGGTAAGACCCACCTGGTGCGAGTGATCTATCCAACCCGCATCGCAAGCCGCCCTCGAAGCGCCAACCGCGCCGCCAAGCACGTTGGCAAGATCAGTAAGCACAGCAAACGGCTCGGGACCGCCTAGCCCACGACCACCGCTGACAACAAAATTAGCGTCTTCCAAGCGAACACCTTCCCGCGCCTCGGCAACCGTGTCGGAAACCGATACACGCTGCTCAACTGTCGTTCCGCCGTCAAACGTTTCCACAGAAGGCGTTCCGTTATCACCTGTAGGCTCAAAAGCACCCGCTCTCAGCGTCAAAACAGCTGGAGAAGAAGCGATTTCGAACTCGGCTAGCGCACTTCCGCCGTAAACCGGACGTGTAACTGCCACCGAACCACCCGAACCAGAAATCTCGATGCAATCAGCAGCCAACGCAGCATCGATGCGGAACGCCAACCGCGCCCCAACAACCGATCCAAACTCAGATTTGCTGAAAATCACAACATCGGGGCTGGTAGCAGCAACTAACGCCGCCAAATCAGCCGTGACCTGCTCATAAATCCCGTTGTCGTCAGCAGCAATCGCCGAAATAGTCACAACACTACCGACAGCAAGCGATGAAGCCGCCCCCGAAGCGTCGCCAGCCACTACAGCCGTAATCTGAGCATCACTAAGCGACTTAGCCGCCGTAATCGCTTGAAGAGTTCCTTGAGTAACGTCGCCCTGCTCATCGAGTTCAGCGACCAGAAGTATGGATGTCATTAGATCAACTTCTCCTCACGCAAACGCAAGGCAAGTTTTCTGCCCGAATCGGCTTCGTCATCGCCCTCTATCAGTTCAACTTGTCGATTCGACTCGGGCACATACAGCCGCGTCAACTCCAGCTTCGGAGCAAGATCGCCAGCCGAAAGTCCAAGATCAGCAAGTGAGAAAATTTCCGGCTTCTTCCGACTCGCCTGCATGATCCCTCGCAAGTTCGGATACCGAGGTTCGCCAAGTTCGTTCGTGATCGTCAGTACCGATGGAATCGGAGCCGAAATGACCTGATAACCATCAGGAATCACCCGCTGTAGCGCAATCGAACCGTCGTTCAACTCAAGCTTCTGCACCAGCGACACAAGCGGCAATCCAAGAACCTCAGCAAGACCCAGCGTCACATGCGCCTGGTCCCAGTCCGAAGCCTGTCGACCGCCCAAAACAAGATCAAACGGGCCGTCTTTCTCGATCGCAGCCGCTAAAACCTTCACAGTTGCAGCAGCGTCGATCTTGTTCAAACCCTCGTCATCAACCAGAACCAGTCGATCAGCCCCCATCGCCAGTGGCTTCTTCATTGCATCCATAACGTAATCGCTACCAACCGACAGCACCGTTATTTCAACATCCGCACCAGCATCACGAAGCTTCAGTGCAGCCTCGACAGCATTAAGATCGAACCCGTTCACCACCGGTGGAACGCCATTTGGCGGCACTACACTGTTGGTCGATTCATCAATCTTGAATTGAGATGGCGGAGTTTCCGGGTCTGGAACCTGCTTTGCAAGAACCACAATTCGAACAGTCAAATAATTTTTCCAGTTATATAGGAACGGTCGTGCGACGAATAGAAAAAGGTCACTGGTGACCGAAACACGATAATAGCGACTCGCTACGCCGTTCGATATTCGAGTAGCGGCCTATAACATTACCGATCATTTGATATTTGCGCTGATCAAAAAACTCACCGCAAGAATTCCTACCCAATTAGTCCGATCCGATGAATACCAACATTGGTAAGCACACGGTTGAGCAAGAGTAAAAGCAGAACTTAGTGGAATCCGTAGTAGCAGCAGCACGGTTGCTTGGAGTTGAACTCGACGCAAAACAAATTGCGCAGTTCCAGCGATACCGAGAACTAATTGAACTTCGAAGCAAGCAGTTCAACCTCACAGGTCACAAAACGTGGGACAAGATTCGGGAAGAACTATTCATCCGGTCTTTCCGCGTACTCGCTCCAGCGGGCGGCAACGTACTCACACCTGATTGGTTCGCTGGAAAACGCGCAATCGATGTCGGAACCGGCGCTGGAATTCCGGGAATGATCATGAAAATCGCCCTTCCCGATCTTCAAATAACCCTGCTCGACT
>CAVOCL010000224.1:0-4121 GCA_963694185.1 Dehalococcoidia bacterium | reverse complement strand
CTGGCTGAGTAGTTGGGTTCCCCCTCACCTAAGTCCTCTCCCTTAGGGAGAAGGAACAAGGGGTGAATCTGAAGTTGCCGCCTATTGGTAGTTCGCCGAGGAGGCAAAAAATAATCGTTGGTGAGGCTGACAGAGCAGTTGGGCTGAGCCTGTTTGTAATTGCGAGGAGCCTGCCCTGAGGCTACGTGGCAATCACGTACATTCGCCAGCGGCCTTGATGCTCAGATATTCGCGTGATCGAGTCGGCAAGATTACGTTGTCACAGAGTCGATCGTAGTTGCCGGCTTCAACGTTGATTGCCACGTCGTTCCTCCTCGCAATGACACAGCCGACGCAACCCTCACACACTTCGCCTGACTAAATAACAGCCGTTTAACTAATCGGGGGTTAGAATTCTTGGCGGTCGTTCACGATAGGTTTCGTGAAAACGATCGGTGTTGAGAATATTTCAGTCAGAATCCGTAATTATTGATCCGCACGAAACGAGCACTTCGGTGAGCAGCCAGAACCAGCCAAATCTTCGAATCCCAGGTCCCGTACCACTTCCTGACGACGTGCTTGCACTCGCCGGGTCGCAGATGATCAATCACCGGGGGCCCGGTTACGCCGACATGCTTGATCGCATGACGCGGAATTTGAAGACGGTTTTCATGACCCAGAACGATGTGTACTTCATCACGTCGTCGGGAACTGGAGCGATGGAAACCGCAGTGGTGAACACGCTTTCGCCTGGCGACAAGGTTCTATCGATCATCATCGGTGCGTTCGGCGAACGATTTGCTGAAATCGCCGAGGCATATGGATCTGACGTCACACGACTTTCATTCGATCTCGGTCAGGCTGCCGATCTCGACAAGGTCCGAGAGACGCTAAAGAGCATGAGCGACGTGAAGGCTGTGATCTTCACCCACAACGAAAGCTCAACCGGTGTTTCGAATCCTCTAGAAGATCTTTGTTCGATCATTCACGAGGAATCCGACGCGTTGATTCTCGTTGACGCCGTTTCGAGCGCTGGTGGCGTGCCGATCGCTGTCGACGCATGGGGCATCGACGTCGTGGCAACCGCTTCGCAGAAGAGCTGGATTTCGCCTCCCGGAATTTCGATGGTCACATTCTCAAAGAAGGCGTGGGCCGCTTACGAGACATCGACTACTCCGAAGTACTATCTCGATATCAAGCAGTACGACGACTACCTCAACATCGGCCAGCCGCCGTTCACGCCGTGCCTGCCCGCAATGTTCACGCTTGAAGTTGCTTTGCAGTCTATGGTCGACGAGGGAGTCGAAAATGTGTTCGCACGTCATCACGAGATCGCACAGCACACCCGTGACGGTGCAATGGCTCTCGGACTTGAGCTTCTTCCAGACCCCAAGTTTGCCTCGAACACTGTCACCGCCATTCGATTGCCAGAAGGTCTCGACGGCAAGGCCTTCCTCGCAAAGGTAAACAAGGACTACAACGTAATTCTCGGTGGCGGCCAGAAGTCGCTTGTTGGCAAGATTTTCCGAGTTGGCCACATGGGCTGGGTCGAAAAGGAACACATCGACGAGGCTTTGAAGGCTGCGGAAGAAACCCTGAAGAGCATGACTTCGTAAGTGTCACTAGTGACCGTTGATTACAATGACGGTCGGATTTGAATGCGAATGAGAAAGGCGCAGTCCATGCAGACTGCGCCTTTCTATATGGGGTAGCCAGCCACTTTTTGTTGAGGCACGCGAACATCATGACAACGGGTCAAGTTCGAAATAGCCGGGGTTTCATTGCGATTTCGTTTATCGCAGTGTTGTTTGTGCTAGCTGCTGCTTGTGGCGGCGAAGTTTCAAGCCCGGCTGCTGGTGGAACCGCCGCTCCTTCGGCTGAGGTTGAACACCCGCCTTCTTCGCCAACTGTTCTGCCGTCTGCAACCGATGTAGCAGCTCCGGCAGTTTCGATTTCAGCGGACGGTGAGTCTTGGGAGCAGGTTGGAGTACCGGACTCGTCGTCAAACACCGATACCACTGAGTCCGATCCAACCGAACCGCCGCTCATCAACACGCCGAGCCCTGTCGCCAACACCGCTCCCGATTTCACGTTGCCTTCGATTCAGGGTGTCAATTACTCCCTGTCGCAGTTCCGCGGTGAACGACCTGTGGCTGTCGTTTTCTACCGGGCGTACTGGTGAACGTTTTGCAGAAGGCAACTCGGGAAGTTGCATAGAGCACAGGCTGAACTCGATGCCTCAGGCGTTCAGATACTCGCTATAAGCACCGATAACCTCGATGGTCCGGCTGCATTAGCTGCCGCTCAGGGCTATGAATTTCCAGTTCTTTACACGTCGCTCGATAGTTCGATTCCCAAAGAATACGGCGTGTTCGATTTGTTCGGTGATGGGCTCGCTTCGGCTTCGATTTTCTTGGTCGATACGAATGGCAAGATAGTTTGGCAGAGCATTGGGCTGAACTACACGCACCAAGTGGAGGCGGCGGAGATAATCGAGCAGGTTGAGCTGCTGCGGTAGGTGTGGCGGCTGGTTAACTGATTCTCCAAGGTCGATAATTCTTACGTGTCCTTCTCTACTAGAAAATTACTCACATCTGCGCTGGCGGTGATGCTGGTCGCAGTGTTTGCCGCTTGTTCTGGTGGTGAGGAATTGCCCGCTCCCAGCACAGCCACCGAAGGTCTCTCCACAGGGGTCGAGAAATCGGATGTGGGCTCGCAGCCATCGCAAACTTCACCAGCCACCCCCACTGAAACCACTTCTACGCAGCCAACACCCGCGGCAACAGAAAAAGTGCCACTGGCACCGGTTTTTTCGGTAGCTACTGTTGATGGTGAGACCGTGTGGTTGGAGGATCTTGTTGGGACTGTTCCGGTGTACGTATTGTTCGTTCCGAGCACCGATAACGAACTTGATCGTGATCAGTTGAGCGTGATTCAGACTCGACACGATGTTTTCGTTGAACTCGAAGCGAAGGTCGTCGTCGTAGTTGCCGATCTACCGACGAACGTTATCGACATGCGAGACGAACTCGGCCTAGAGTTCGCTTTGATCGCCGATCCGCTATACGTTGTTGCGTCAGACTGGCAGGTGTTCGATCTCGATGGCGAGGGCAAAGTTAGCCCCGCCAGCTTCGTTTTCGATGCGTTTGGGAATCTGATCGCCAGACTCGTTGCGACCGTTCCAGAAGATCGACCGACAGTCGATGAAGTGCTGTTTACGATCGAAGAATCGATAAATTCAGCTGCGGCCTAGGCGCCCGACCAGAAACAACAAGCGGTAGCCCAAATGGTGGCCAGCCACCCACCCGGCTAAAGCGTTTCGTCGAACTGTTGAATCACGGCTCCGGCTGGCGGCTTCGGATAGAAGTTCGTCGCCTTCGCAGGTAAACGCCAACCGCGGGTGACGATCGCAACAAACTCGTCGAGTGGCACTGGCCGCATGATGAACGCCATACGCGCCTCACCACTTTCGATCATCCGAGCGATATGTCCCGCGTCGTGGTACGGACTGACAATTTCTTCTTCACGCTCGGCTGTAACGGCAGAACGGAGTACATACGAATGAAGCCGAGAATACTCGGAATTCTCAAGCGCATTTTCAGCTGGAGGAGGCGATTCCATTCGAGCTATATGGAATTTTCCAGGCTCTTTGGCATAAAGACCGAACACAACCTCGTCGCCTTCTCGTTCACCCAAAGCAACCGAAAATTCCTCGATCTGCTCGGTCGTGGATAAGCCGGCGGTGGCGGTCCATTCTTCGAGATCGCATGTGTTTTCTATCGATTTCAAGATGTCGTCGAACTCGTCGTCGGTCGCAGATTCGACTAAGCGGTGGTAGCCGCGGGTAATGAGTCCCGGTTCGTCGAACGAGACCAACAGCATGATTCTGAAGTTGATCGACTCGTCGCGGCCTACTTCTCGTTCCGCACGCACGCCGCCTCTGTAACGCAGCGCTGCCTCGTAACGATGATGGCCGTCGGCAATGAATATTTCTGAGTTCTTCAGAGCTTCTTGAAGCACACCTATGGTTCCGGGATCAGATACCCGCCATAGTCGTAGTTGAGGCATGTCGGGCGGTGCGAATACGGCTGTTGGTTCGCCGCCAGCGATGGCTCGAACCAGGTTGCTCACGCTTGATCGCA
>CAVOCL010000223.1:0-4122 GCA_963694185.1 Dehalococcoidia bacterium | reverse complement strand
CTATGGCGGTGCCGACGTTGGCGAGGCATGGTTTGCCGGTGCTCCAGCCGACGCCGATGCCGAGCGAGTGGGCGGCTAACTGTAGGTTTTGAATGGCGCAGGCGGTGGCTGCGTAGTTTTCCTGGGTAATTTCGTCATCACGGCCCTGAACTGAGTAGACGTAGATGAATGCCGGGGCGTCGAGTATTTCTTGCTGGGCTTCCTTTGAGTTCGCAATACGACGTTCAGGGTTGGGGTTTTTAACGTTCTCGTGGGTCCAGTCGCAGACGATTTGTGCCACTTTTTTGCGCATTGCACCGTCTTTGGAGAGGACGATAAAGCGCCATGGTTCGGTGTTTCGGTGGTTTGGCGCCCACGTTGCGGCTTCGATGATCAGTTCGAGCGCAGAGTCTGAAACTGGTGCGTCGGTGAAATCACGGGTGGTGCGTCGTGAGTGGATGGCGTCGAGGACCAAGGTTGTTTGCTCCGTTGGGGTGTCTAGGCACCTTGTTTTTTAGGCGAAGACCAGGTTGAATCCCCGGTCACCCGATTCGAAAGAAAGGGTACGACTTAATTGCGGTGTGGGTGGAGGAGTGCGATCGTGAAGTTGTCATGGGATCGACGACTTTCACAACCCATACCCCAGATCCTTCGACTTCAATGACGAAGTTTATCCCGATGAAAATCAGGGCTCAGAAAACGGTAGACACGCCTCTAATTTGTTTCGAGTTGTTTCGCCCATTCGTCTTGTGAGGGTAGGTCGGTTGGATTTTCTGCGCGGTTCAGGTAGTAGTCGTGCATTGGTAGGTAGGTTTCGTAGGCGGTGCGTAGTTCGGGTATGGCGTTGGTAGAGACATCGATTCGGATGTCGATTGGGAAGGGTTCGCCTGGCGCGCCGATCAACAGGCAGGCTGAGCGTTCGGGTAGGTGCGAGGCGTCTGCACTCGATTGGCCACCGGCCTGCTTACCAGAGTCGAGTGCGGAAAGAAGTCGGTCGGCGAGGGTCGGGGCTGAGTCAGTATTTTTATCAGGTTCCGAGAAACCGTCGACCATCGCCTGAAGCACGTTTTCGTTCGCCAGAAAGTTGCCGACTGCTACACAGTTTTCTGCGATTACGTGTCCGCTGAATGGTTTGATGCTGTCGCCCGAGTGAACAATCGGGTCACCGGTGGGTGCAAGAAAAGCGATCTGACGGAATTCTTGGTGCTCGTCGTTTACGAAAGCTTGTATGAATGCTTCGGCTGGTTGGGTGGCATCTTCGAGCAGTTCCATGATTTCTTCGCCAATTGCCGGATTTGTAGATGCTTGGGAGGTTGCGACTCCGATTCCGGGCCGGATTTGTGGGCAGGTTGCTCCGACTGCGAGGGAGTAGGTGGCGATGGCGATTCCGAGTTCACCGGTTTGTGGGTTGCGGCCGAGGATTGTGAATGTCATGGGCGGGTGTGTGCCATTGGCACTTTTTCTGGGAGATAGCGCTGCGTGGTTGAGGCTGGGCGCAGGAGCTGCATTGGGGGAGAAAGATACTGAAATAAATTCAGCATGACAATGCTGATCGCAGGAGCGTGTGGTCGGGGTGTGTGGAATGACAGGGAATTTGGGAGAGGGGACTGCGCTGGTGTATTGATCGGTGTAATGTGCGCCATGTGACTCGCCGCTAATTAGATTTACCGAAAGATTTCGTAGATGACAAGCAATGCTTCGGGTAATGGCCCGCTGAATAATCCTGTTTATGACGAGCTGGGTTTGCGTCCTGTGATTCATGCTGCGGGGACGATCACTTCGTATGGCGGGTCGGAGCCACGGCCAGAGGTGATGGAGGCGATGGCGTTGGCGTCGCAATCGTTCATCGGGCTGTTGGAACTGAACGAAAAAGTTGGCGAGTACATCGCCCAGATATCGGGGGCTGAAGCCGGGCTTGTGGTGAGTGGTGCGGCCGGTGGCGTGGTGTTATCGATGGCGGCGTGTATGACAGGAACGAACCCGGCGAAGGTGCGGCAGCTTCCGAACACCGATGGCATGAAAGATGAACTGATCATCCAGAAAGTTCACCGGGGCGGTTATAGCGATATGTATGGCTTCACGGGGGCGAAACTGATCGAAATCGGGAGTATCGATGGAACGCTGGAGGAAGAACTTGAAGCTGCGTTTACGGAAAAAACCGCGGCTGTGAACTATTTGTTGGGTCCGGGCGTTGCGCAAAAAGGGCTGAGTTTGCCGAAGCTTTCGGAGATTGCCCATGCGCACGGCGTGCCGGTAATCGTTGATGCAGCAGCGATGCTTCCGCCAAAGAGCAATCTGAGCCGTTACATCAAGGATGGTGCCGATCTGGTGACGTTCAGCGGTGGCAAGTTTATTCGAGGTCCGCAGGGCACAGGGCTGCTGTTTGGTCGCAAGGACTTGATCGAGGCAGCTGCGGCAAATGGCCCGCCGAATCATTCGATAGGTAGGCCTCAAAAGGTTACGCGTGAGGAGATGGTGGGTTTGTACACCGCTCTAAAGCTGTTTATGGAGCAGGATGACGGAGCGCTGATGGTTTCGTATCAGGCGAGTATTGAGCCGGCTTACGAAATATTGCAGGCGCTGGATGGCGTTGATGTTTCGATTGAACACGATCCGCACAAGTACCACGTACCGACGGTTGTGATTCGGCTGAACAGTGAAGCGAGTGGGGTCGATCCGGACGCGTTGTTAAAGGAATTGCTTGAGGGAGAACCGAGGGTGTTTGTGACTTATGACCGAAGTGTTGATTCGGTTTCGATAAACCCGATTAATTTGCGGGATGGGCAGGCTGAGATGGTGGCGCGTAGATTGGCTGAGATGTTGGGTTAGGCCTTGCCCCATTGTCGGCGGATTGCAATCAGGGATGCGACGACGAGGAATACTGCGATTACTCCGCCGATCATGATGCTGAATTGAACTGTTGTGCTCTTTTGGGCAGGTGCGCTGAGCGTGGTGCCAAGTTCAACTTCGACCACTGAAATTTGTAGTTCGGAAATCGTGCCGTTTTCGATTTTCTCGTGGAAATTATCGGCCTGAACACGGAATGCGATAACCGGCTTGTAGTCCTCACCTGCCGTGATGATTGTTACTTCGGCATCTTGATCGGCACCGGGAACTGCGAGTTCGATCTCGTTGGATCCGCCTTTTGGGGCGACGTAGGCGTAACTGTTCGCTCCACCTTCGGCAGGCATTGAGATTTGAATGATTGCATTGACGCTGGCATCGCCCGTGTTGATTTTTACGAACGATCCTTCGTAGCCATCGGGGTCTTGACGAGGAATAAATGCCGAGTACGAGTTGTCGCCGAGTTGCGAGACTGGGTGAGAGCTAATTCCGATGGCGCCATCGACATCGGGGTTGAACTTGTGGTCGCCATCGAGGTCGGTAAAGAACCCGTGGTTTACAAAAATATCGTCGATCTGATCGGTTGAACTATCGGAATTCATGAGTGCGTCATGTAGTTCGGCAACGGTAGAAACTCCGAGTCGACCTTCTTCGTCCGGGCGCTCGTATTCCGTGATGATGCTCATTATTTGAAGCAGGTCAATCGAAGCATCTTCATCATCGGATTTGGCGATGCCACCGAGGGTTGCTGTTGCCTGTGAAACTTCGAGTCCGGCAGGTGGTGCGGCGTAAAAGGTGCCCTTGCGAGTAGGTGCGATTACTTCAGGCAGAACCCGAGTTATCTGGGTGCCGACAACTTCGCCGGCGTCGTTCAGATAGCGAACGGTCACATCGGCATTTCGCACAACGAGAGGGCTCGTATTGATGATACTTCCGGTGATTATGGTTCCCGACGCTTCGGAATCGGTCGCGACATCGAGGATGTTCACGCCAGTCAGGCTGTCTGGATCGACTGCGTAGTCTGAGTCGTCATCGACCAGATCGAGGAGTAGACCCGCCACGGTGAATTCTTCCCACCAACCTTCGGCTTCCCACGGCAGGCGATCGGCCTCGAGGTCGTAGTCGGCGCCCATCGTGTAGATTTCGGAGTTGCTATCGTCGTCGATGTGCCTAGAGACCATCATCGAATAGAACTCTGCGAATCCTTCAACGAATGAGTCACGAGTGGACGAGTTTTCGTAGTAGCCACCGTGGTTTGTGTCGCCAGCGGGCAGTTCGAAATTATCACCGGTTTGTAGC
>CAVOCL010000222.1:0-4127 GCA_963694185.1 Dehalococcoidia bacterium | reverse complement strand
GTTATCCACGGCTGATCAAGAAGGATTGTTGCGACAGCCATTATCACCACACCCGCTGCTACAACCCGAGCAACGCTCGAATTCATTGGGTGTGGAAAGCTAAAGAACTTGGGTTCTTGTTGAGTAATTGATGTCATGTTTGAATTTTTGTACTGAACTAATTACCGAAAAATAAAACCCCCCCGCTTTCGATTGGCGAGGGGTGGCGTTCGGGGCGTCTCGTGCGCGTCCCTAGGGTGCCCTCTCCTCAAGAGTGGTACAGCAACAGAGGCAGTCGGTGAGCGACTAGTGAAGAAATATCATTTCGCGTTCAGCGTAACTCCGAATGGAGTTAGTGCGCAATTACTTATTGCGATTCCAACTGAAACATCGCGTTTTTTGTGTTCGGAAGGTTTGTAGTTGGTTTTCTAACAAAACTCCTACATACGTCCTATTTCACCCTCACACAGGCATGGTCTTATAGATATCAGACGGAAACGGAGCAGTTCAATTACTCGGCGAGTTCGCCAGTGTTGATAAGGGAAGGGCAAGCGTCGAGTAGACGATTTGTAGGCCTTCGGGCCGAACGGTCTCCTCATCCGTCTCGGCGGGGTCGGTCGTGGCATGTTTAATTTCACTGTCACGGGCGGCCCCGTCGAACTTTAAGATTTAGGCGTTGATGCTCCGGACGTGATTTGTCATTACGAGGAGGGACGATGTGGCAATCAGTGGCCAACAGGTGACAACTGTTCATCTCAGCCAGTCGCGTCACGGGCTCCCGAATCCCTTCTCCTAGGGAAGAAGGCTAGGCTGAGGGTGAAATCGTTGTCCGCACGCGCAATTTACGCCACCATTTACGCCGGATGGCCCATTGTTATCCTGAACTTGATTCAGGATCTGTGCCAACGCGCAAACAACACCCATCCCAGCCAACACCGCCAGCGCACAGAAAATGTCGCCTAGCGACACTGTCATCCTGAATTCATTTTCAGGATCTAAAACGACAGCGCACCACCTCGACTCGATCTAGCCATCTCTCGTCCGCGCGTCCCTACCCCAGATCCTTCGGCTTCGATGACTTCGCTCAGGACAGGAGAAACGTCACTCCCCAGCCGGAATAACCGGCAAAATCATCCTCGAAGGATGCTCAGCACCCGTGTGCACCGTGTTGTCAGCAACAACCATCTTCGTATGCCGACCCACCGACTCACCGGTATTAGGATTCACATCAAACCGCGGGAAATTCGAACTCGAAACGTCCAACCGAATACGGTGATGCTTCTTGAACACATTCGAAATCGGCCACAGTGTGATCGTAATCTCAACCACCTCACCCGGGGTCATCATCTCCGCCTCACTCCACGAGTTGCGGTATCTAGCCCGCAAAATCGTATCGGTCAGGTTCAAGTGATACCCCTCTGGGTAGTCATCGCTAATCGGATAAACATCGATCAACTTCACAGTGAAATCGGTGTCCAGCGCCGTCGAAGAAACCCACAGCTTGATCATCACCTCACCGGTAACCTCGGTGTCGTTTTCGAGCACATCCGTCTCGAACGACAGCACGTCAGGCCGATCCTTCAACAGCGGATACGGCTCTCTTGCCCCAACCCACTCAGGACCCTCTTTCTGATGAAATCCGCCAGCGGCAATCACTTCAGAAAGACTATTTCGCGCAAGCGTCCACTGATCCAAAAACTCTGGAACGTCATCCAACGCAGGCCCGCCTTCTTCTGGCGAAGCAATCTTGAACATCCCAACAAGCTGACCACCGATGGTCGGCACCGGGTGCTCCGGATCGTACGTGTAGGTGATAGAGCTCTCGTCTTCCATTGCCTCGAACGAATCGAGCGACCCATCGTCATGCATATATAGCGTCTGGAACTGCGCTCGATCCAATGGCCATTCCGCCTCGTCCCGCCAGTAACCACCGTGGTTCAAGTGACCCTCAGCGGTCTTCTTATCGTCCCCGGTACCCATCACGTAAATCCGAACGGGTGAATCGTTGTCGGGCGCCGGCATCCCTTTCAGATGCTGATCGAAAAATGCCAACCGTTCGACGTTGTAAATCTCGTTGCCCCAAACGCTGTCACGCCCGGTATCTGTATCTCCATGCCACTGACCAGTGGATCGTGTGCCACCGTGTCACCAGGCGCCCAGCACCAGCCGCGTCACCGATTCGTTCTGCCGATTCATCTCAACAAAGTAGTTGGCCGTTGCGCCCACAAAGTTGTCATACCAGCCGCAACTCACTGTAATCGGAACATCGGCGTGCTTCCCACTTTCAATGAACGGCTCCTGGTTCGCAGCCTCCTGCTCCCACCACTCGTCGTACTCGCCACGGTAGTAGTAATCGAAAACCGTCTTCTCGAGATCGGGAGCGACTCGAAGCGCCGTTTCACCAGGCTTCAACGGGAATTTCAAAAGCCATTCACCCATGTCTCGCATGGCATCGAGAATGATTTTCGCTTTCTCCGGATCGTCACCAACTTCGTGACTATCCAAAGCATGCAAATGTGCCGCACCAAACATCTGTAGCGACATCGCACCACCTTCACGTGCCTCGTGTCGGTAGATGTTCGTTGGGCCCGCCTCTACCCACATTGCAGCCAGATGCGGTGGCTTGCGCAGTGCAAGTTGGGTTTGAGTTATGGCCCGGTGCGAAGACCCAAGGGTCCCGATCTTGCCTGAGCACCAGTCCTGTTCCGCCAGCCATTCAACAGTGTCGTAGCCGTCATCGCCTTCCCACGGATTTATCGTGTGGAAGTAATGCCCATCGCCTTCCGAACGAAACCGCGATCGCAAGTCCTGCACGACAAATGCGTAGCCACGACGTACGTAATAAGGAATCACATCGTCCCACTCAGGAGCGGTCTTGTCGTACGAGGTGCGAACCAGCAGCGCCGGAACTTGCTCGCTCGAATCGACAGGCCGGCCATCTCCGTGACATGGTAGATAAATATCGGTTGCCAGATGCACGCCGTCTCGCATCGGCATCATCACATCACGAATGGCGTGAACACCGAACAGGGGCTGGGAGGAAATTTGTGAAGTCGTCATTTCCGAGCGAGTTTAGACGCTCGGCGGGTGGTGCGTCACTGTCGAACGCCGCGTTCTTAGCCGCCGACGAATTGGGTTACGGCCGCCGCCAGCACTGCAAATAGGAGGATCGCCCCTAGAACCAGTGCAAATTTCTTCAGGTTGAGCTGAATTTCTTCGCCGGGCTGCGGCGTGCCAGGATCGAGCTTCTTTGCGTGCTCGAATCCTTCGTCGTCCTGATTTACCGGCGACTGCGATTCTGGCTTCGACGATTCGTGTTCTGAAGACATTCTTACAGTCTATTGCACTTAGCGTGATCGCACGGTCTGGCAGTCAGCAGAATCGTCCGGCATCCAGTAATAACCGCTAACACTCACATCATCAATCGCTCAGCTCAGGAGCTTTCTCCCCTCAACGCAGCGGAACGGGTCAACTGCCCACGATCGAGTCGTAGATGGCGACGCCAAGACCTGCAACGACCATCACTCCTGCACCAATCCACCCCCACTTAGCCCGATCCGGATTGATCGCATCCATATTGCCGGGATCTGCATGTTGCGCAGCACGGTCTTTAGCTCGCGACAGCCGTTGCTCTCTCGATGCCGTCGCAGGTAACGGCTTTGGGCTCTCTTTTTTTGGACGTTCAGGCACGTCAGACGCTCCTATTAATCGGCATGTCCGCCGTCGGTGCTAGCTGAGAACTCTTCTTATTCCGGTTTGCACGGTCAACAAAATCCATAATTATGAACAACACGATCATCGCAACCACGAACCAAATCCCGAACTTCTTAAGACGGGAATTCGGCACTTCACTTTGGCCGGTAGCGCCCATTCGCTCAGAACGACCCTTGGCGTTTAGGATCTTCTCAGAGCGAGACGCTTGAGGAGAATTTGGATCGGGCGACCGTGGTGGATTTGTCATACCGGCAGTCTATTACATTGACGAGGAATAACCGGCAGTGCTACATGCGACGGGTGTTCAGAATCGTGATAAATCGTCTGGTTGGCGATCGTGATATCCGTATCAGTGGCAATCGGGTTGCCACTGTTCAGATTCCTGTTGTAGCGCGGGAAGTTCGAGCTAGAAATCTCGATTCGTATCCGATGAC
>CAVOCL010000221.1:0-4188 GCA_963694185.1 Dehalococcoidia bacterium | reverse complement strand
GGAGTCGAGATTTCAATGGAGCTTGAAGCGATTGCCGGTGGTGCGAAAACGGCTGAGAAGTTCGAGCCCGACTTCGATTCGTCGAGTTCGCTGGCAGTGCTGGTGAACGGCGAGATGTGGACGTCCGTGCTTCGTGGTGATCCTTCAACAGATCGTGCCACCCAGGTTGCTCAGGCGGTTGGCGACGCCGAAGGTCTGATGAAGCGGGCGGGCGTTGGGGCAGGCGACATCGTTTCGACTCGCCACTTTATGCGACACGACGTTCAATTCGAGACCGATCCTCCCGAGTGGTTGGCGTTCAAGGAGCCTTCGATACCGACTTCCGCAGGCATAGCGGTTTCAGGCGTGGGCGAGCCAGGGCATGTTTTCACCTTCGAGATGGAAGGTGTTGCGGGGGCTTCTGGGGGCCGAACGAATTTACGAACTGGGCGCACGTTCGAGGTCGACCACAACTATTGCCGAGCCGTCCTAGTCGATGACGGCGACGTTGTTTACGTAGCTGGCACCACATCAATAATCGTCGGCGAAATAGTGAAATACCCCTTCGAAGTCGGACCCCAAGTCGCCGACACGCTACAGATCATCAAAAAGGCAATCATCGAGATCGGGCTCCAGTGGAGCGATTTGATTCACACGCGAACCTATGTGGTTGGAGGCGACGCGGAAATAGTCGAAGCAGTTACAGCGTTAGAAAAGGCACTGCCGTCTGGCCAAGTAGCAAACACGATAGTCGGAGTGCCCGTGCTAGGACGCCCCGAAGTGGTAGTCGAAATCGAGGCCAGAGCAGTTCGAGCTGGTTAGGGCTCGTCGAAGGATCGTTTCTGTCATTGCGAGGAGCCTGCCCTGAGGCGACGTGGCAACCACGTATGACCGGAAACAACGATGCGAATCAGCCACCAGTGGTCAAGACGTCAATATGAAATGCAAGCGAAGTACTCTCCTGAGTCCTGAAGTAGTCGCTTGATGACCGCTGATTGCCACGTCGAGGACTCCTCGCAATGACAAACATGGCGCCCAACTGCGTCAAACCACACCCCTAAGGCTCGTCGCTGAACAACTGCTCCCACGTCGGCATTTCGCTTGAACCCGATAGCGGCGACGGTGGCGGCTGCGAAAACGGGTTGCTTGCCCGGAGTAGTCGGGCGTGAACCGCGCTTGCGCTGTTCAACGTCGGCGCACTGTGACCGTTCGTAAGAGCCGCGCCTCCATGTAAGCCCGTTAGTGCCAGCAAAGCCTCTCCGTCGACATCGACGCCTCTGGAATGCACGGCAACCCTGAACCGCCCCAGCCCTTCCGGATTGATCAGCGATCCAATACCGGCAAGATCCTCTTGTGACTCACTTCTAGAAATTTCACCACGGCCTACCCGCCCAGCAATGTCGCCCAGAAACCCATCGATCCCAACTTTCGATAAAAACTCCTGCTGAGACGGTTTTCCGATTCGCCCAAAGCCCATGACCATCAAGACATGATCGACCGCCGTAAAGTCGACATGCGCAGTGATGTCCTGCCTACCGATTCGCCGTAAAGGATTCTGCCCAAGCGTGTGCTGGTAGTAGCACCGAAGCGACCCATCAACACGTTCAGGCTTGTACAGTTCGGGGCGGTCATACCCGTAATCAATCGTGATCACATAGCCACGTTCTAACGTCGCCGAAATAGAATCCGCCCAGTACCCAAGCCGAAGATTCACTTCACCTCTGTAAGACTCTGGAAGCATGCCTGAAAACGGCTCGACGCGAGCAGCCACTTCCCCTTCGCTAACATCGCCAACCGATTCAACAAAAATGCCGTCACGGTAGTCAACAAAAATCTCGCGAACCTCACCACCCTGAACGATAAACCGGTTCACTGGATGAGCATCAAGAAGTTCGTTCGAAATAACGCACCCGGTTACGCCGACCGGAAGTTGCGAATTATCACCAACCACCTCGGAACCCACCGGAGGAACCAGATCAGTCGATGAATACCGAATCGCCGTTGCGAACTCGGGAAGCTCTCGTTCCACATAGTCCGATATATCCGATCCCAACACCCCATCACCAGCGCCCATCTCGACCACTACGAACTCACTCGGCGATCCAAGACTCCGCCACATTTCTTCGAGTTGTAACGCCAGCAAAGCCCCGAACGCAGGATGACTACTGGGACTGGTGAAGTAATCGCCATCGGTGCCAACCGGGGTCGAACCGGGCGAACGACGGCGGCTTGGGTAGTAGCCGTGCTCATCGTCGTACAGAGCAGCGTCCATGAACGCTTCAAACGTGATCGGCCCGTACCGACCAATATGGTCGATCAGGCGCAGTTCGAGCGGGTTAGGCGAGGGTCTTTTTGGCATTTGAGACATCGGACGTGGTGACAAGTTGAAGTAACTCTAACTCGGACGATGTTCGCACTGTGATCACTGATTGCCACGTCGAGGACTCCTCGCAATGACAGATAAAAACCAAGAACGACTCTACTCGCGCTCACCGATCGGAACGTACGCCAGTTCGCGTTCACCGATGTACTGCAGTAGCGGTCGAATGAGGATGTTGTGCTCGAACTGCTCGACGACCTGAATCGTCCAGCCAGGAATTCGGCCAACAGCGAAGATCGGTACGAACAGATCCTGCGGAATACCGTTGAGGTAGTAGATAACTCCAGCGAAGAAATCGACGTTCACGTGAATGCCACGACGTGCGTACGGCTTCATCGCCTCGACTACTGCTTCGAGAATCTGGTACCACTCGGGCTGGCCCATCTCTTCACTCAGGTTCTTCACGCCCTCACGAAGGTGACCCGCTCGTGGGTCTTCAGCCTTGTAAACGCGGTGGCCAAAGCCCATAACGCGTTCACGATTTGAAAGAAGATTCTGCACATAGTCGGCGGCTCTATCTGCCGTGCCGATTTCCTTGGCCATCTGCATCACGTTTTCGGCGGCCCCACCGTGTGAAGGGCCAGAAAGTGCTGCGATACCCGCTGTTACCGCGCCGTGAATGTCGGCGGCCGTACCTGCAACAACCCTCGCTGTGAACGCCGAAGCATTTGAACCGTGATCGGCGTGCAGAACAAAGTCTTTGTCCATCAGAGTCATAGCGTCTGCGCTGGGCTGCTTGCCATCGAGCATGTACAGGAAGTTTCCTGCGTGGTTCAGCGTCGTGCTTGGCTTGATCGGGTCTTTGCCCTGGCGAATGTTGTGGTGCGCCATGACTATCGAAGGCACCTGCGAAGTTAGCCGATTGCCCTTGCGAATCGTCGCTTCAGTCGAGTTGTCATTTCGGTCTTCATCGAAAGATGCGAGCGCTGAAACCGCGGTACGCAGAGCGTCCATCGGGTGCGAGTCTTTGACCAGATCGATCACATCGAAAATTCGTTCTGGCAGATCACGAGCGGACTTTAGCTCGGCATCGAACTCGTCTAACTCAGCCTGATTCGGCAGCTTGCCATGAATCAGCAGGTAGCCGGTCTCTTCAAACGTCGAGTGCTCGGCAAGTTCATTGATGTTGTATCCCCTGTATTCAAGGACACCTTCTTTGCCATCGATGAACGTCGTCGCACTTCGGTCGAAGTAAACGCCTGTTAGTCCACGATGGATTGTGATGTCGTCAGATGTCATGTGGGGTTACTGATCCATTCGCCGCGCCCGCGTAGACGCCGCGCTCTGAAAATTACTACTCGATGAATTGCGCCGGATGCACGGTTCCATCGGCACCTTTTCAGATGGCGTGTGAAACGCATAACAAGCCGTTCGAGGCTACACTGCGCGTAATAGGCCGTCAAATTGACGGCCTATTACTTTTCATGTGATTTTCACGGGCGAAAAAAGTCGCCCATTTAACCGAATTATGACTTGTCGGCGATCTGTTTCAGGAACTTCTCGACGGCTTCGTCTACCGACATCGGGTCGAGGTTTTCGCCGGTGCGGGTGCGAACTGCGAGAGTTGATGATTCAACTTCACGATCTCCAGCAACAAGCATGTAAGGCACTTTCTGAAGTTGTGCCTGCCTGATTTTAGAGTTCATTCGATCGTTCGAATCGTTAACTTCAACCCTGATTCCAGCGGCCTTGAGCTTCGCACCAACCTCGTGACAGAAGTCGTTGTGACGATCGGCAATCGGCACGACCACGGCCTGAACCGGGGCGAGCCACAGCGGGAATGCGCCCGAAAGGTGCTCGATAAGCACGCCCAAAAAGCGCTCCAACGA
>CAVOCL010000220.1:0-4189 GCA_963694185.1 Dehalococcoidia bacterium | reverse complement strand
GCGGGCGGGTGTGCGAGGTTTGTGGCATTGCCACTTTTTCTTGCCATTTAGTTGGTGGCTGAGATGCTGGTAGCTGGTGGGTTGGTTGATTTTTCGCTGCAGATGGGGAGAGAGATCCTGAAATAAATTCAGGATGACAATTTCCGATCATTGATCCTGGCTACTGGCTACTGGCTTAGTTTTAGTTGTTCCGCGCTGTGGCGGGTTGTGAAGCGGCGGAGGGCTATTAGGGCCCAGATGGCTTCTACTACGGTGATTGGGTAGACCCCGGCGAGTGCGCTGTAGAGGGCTGTGGCTGCTGATGCGGCGGCGAAGATGAGGACGTACCACTTGGATCGTGATTCGAGGGTGTAGGAGAGCATCATGATCGTTACGGCGATGAATCCGAAGATGGTGAGCATGTGTGGTGTGTGGGCTTTCTTGTGGGGCTTGGGCCGGTTTTCGTACGAATTGTGAGCTTTGGTCGTGCGTCGGCTGAGTCGGGCGGTGAATGAGTGATGGACGCTGATTGCCACGTCGTTCCTCCTCGTAATGACAGAGGGAGGCGCTAATCGCTTTCGGTGTTGGATTGGGCTGTTTGGAGCATTTCGATTAGGCGGGTTTCGCTTACGCCAAGGGTTTTGGCGGTTTCGGCGTCTTGGTCGGATTCGTCAGCTTTTTCTAGTTCGGCGTGTACTACGGCTCGATTTGCGTAGGCTTCTCCCCAGTCTGGCTTGAGGCGGATTGCTTCTGAGAAGTCTTTTACGGCGTCGGTTAGATGGCCAATGGCGTATCGAGAGTTTCCACGATCGAGATAAGTGTCGGGGTATGCGGGGTCGATTCGCACCGCTACGTCGTAGTCGACGATCGCTTCGAGGTGCTGGCCGTTCAGGGCGAAGGCATCGGCACGATTGTGATAGAGCTTCGATGAGTTTGGGGCGGCGGCAATAGCTTCGGTGAAGTGCTTGAGTGCTTGTGCGGTATTGCCATTGCCGATGGCTGCGACGCCCTTTGCGTAGGAGTCGAGTGTTTTCTCAGCGCCGGTTAGGTTGCGCTGTTGGAAGAGGTTTCGGAGTTGTGAGAGCCAGGTCATGTGGGTGTTGGCGCTTTGGGTGGTGGACGCGGATTCGGCAGGTTACTACCGGATGACCGTGATTGCCACGTCGCTCAGGGCAACTCCCCGCAATGACAGAGCCGACGGTTGACAGCTAGTTTTCTTTCGAATCTGCTGGTTTGGGGTTGCGGGAGATCATTTCTAGCCAGTTGCCGTCGGGATCTTGGAAGTAGATTGCGTAGCGTGCCCACGGGTATTCGAGATCGCGCTCTTCTTTGGGTCCGAACGTTTTTATGCCCTCAGCTTCGAGTCGTTCACGCCATTCGGGGACGCTATCGACGACCATTGCGGCGTGGGCTGAGCCGGGCCGGTTGCGATCGTACTGATCGGAGCGTTTTTCGCCTCGGGGTCGCATGTACTCAATGAGTTCGATGGAATGGCCATCGCCAACGCCGACGTATGCCTGGCGGATTTTCACGTCTTCATAGCCGACTACCTGGGATAGCCAGGATGTTTCGGTTACTGCGGGTTCACGTTCGATCGCCATTCCGAGAACTCGGGTGTAGAAGTCGACGGCTTTGTCGAGGTTTTCGACGATGAAGCCGGTGTGGTAGATATTTTGTATCACTAGTGATGTTTTCTGGGTGACTAGGTTTGTTGGCTGAAATGGAAGTAGTCGGCTGTTTGGCACAGATCCTGATTTTCATCAGGATGACAATTGGCTTTGGTCAATGATTTCTGATTTGAAGGCAGGTTAGATCCGGTAGTATTTTTCGGCGTTTGTTCAGAATAGTTTGGTGCGTGGCGTTTGGTCGCGGTCGTCATCGTATGACTCGGCTCCGCGTCGCAGTTCTCCTACCCTAACCCTTCCGTCTGGAAGGGAACTATTGGTTCCTAGTTAAATGCGGTAGTACTGCTCAGCGTTGGTGCGGAAGAGTTTGTTGCGTTCGGCGTCGGTGAAATCGGAGGTGATTTCGTCGTAGGCGTTCCAGAGGGTTTCGTAGTTGCTGAATAGTGAGTCGACGGGGAAGTTCGATGCGAACATGCAGCGGTCGACACCGAGAATATCGATCATATCGAGAACAAACGGGGCGATCGAATCGGTGGTCCACTTTTGATCGAACATTCCGAGAGCGGATATTTTTGCCGAGATGTTCGGAGCGGTTCCGAGGGCTTCGAGTCCTTTTCGCCACTCCCTTAGATCGCCGGGAGTGCGGCCGATTGGCATCGCGGCGTGTCCAAGGACGATTTGGATTTCAGGGATTTGGTTGGCTAGTTTTGCAGCTTCCTGAAGCTGCCATGGCCAGATTTGAACTTCGAACGAGCCGTTGAATTTTTCGAGCAGCTTGTATCCGGCGAGCCACTGGGGATCGCTCATCAAATCGCCAGCTTCGGCGAATCGGAAGTTTGGCTTATCGTCGGACCAGTTGAGCATGTGTCGGATGCCGCGCCAGTTGGCGTGCTGGGCGTGTCGTTCTAGTATGCCTTCGACGTTCGGGTCAGAGAGATTTGCGTAGGCGATGATGGCGTTTGGCATGCCTTTTGAGTTTGGATCATCGGCAACTGATTGCAGCCATGCGGTTTCGCCTACGGGGTCGGCGTTATGGTCCCATTCGGCCTGAACGTGAACCGATTTCACCAGCGGAACGTTCTTTGCGCCTTCGTGGAGATCGCCGATTAGCCATGACTTTCGAATGGCACTGTAGTCGCCAACGAAGTGGTCGATTGGTTCCATGAGCCACGGGTAGGGGTTGTTCTCGAGGTCCCAGAGGTGGTGGTGCGTGTCGATGAATGGTGGAACGGGCAACTTGTTGCTCTTTCTGGTGCCGATGGCACGTTTTCTGGGTGGTTGATCGGTGTTGGCGATGTTGGGCGTTGTTGGCGTGACGCATAGATCCTGATTTTCATCAGGATGACAGTTGGGGTTGGCCGGTGACACTTTGACTGTTGTGTTTGGCCACAGTTTAGCCAGATAAGGGGAACTTGTGACAATCTCAACGACCGACCAGTCGGCGTTGTTGGACACTGCCGAGTCGTGGATATTAGAAAGATCGGCGGTGGCGAGACTCGGTGTTGGCATGACGGCCGATTACGGTCAGACTCAGCGGATGTATCCGAAACGGGGTTACGTTCCTGGCGGCCGAGTGTTGACTCAGTACCGAGAGGTAGTGAAGTTCGGGCAGTCGATTGCGGTGAGCGATTCGACGGTGTTGTGGTTTACCAAGGATTTGGGGTAGCAATTGGTTCAATGACAATCTGGGTTGGCTGCGGTGTTGGTGTTTGTTCAGCTGCAGGTTCGGCTGTGGGATCGATAGGTGTAGCGGTCGGCTCTGCTGGCTGCGTTGTCGGAGATTCGGGCGTAGCTGTGTTCTGGGCGGGAGTAGTTGCCACTTCGCTGCCGCATGCGACAAACGCCACGAGGAATACGGCCATCACGATGTAGGCTACGATTCCCTGCCTCTTGCTCATTTTCTGTGTCTTTCGAATCTGACTAAATAATTGAGAGATTTGTTGTCTCTCATAAGTAGTGACGAAATTCACAATCATTTTGTTCCATGTAATTCACGAACGTTTTTTGTTCGCGTTGGGAGTTAATATCACTTGAAATATTCGATTTATGTCGCTGTAAGTCTGGACGGGTTTATTGCTCGTTTGGACGGGAGCCTCGATTGGCTGGAGGATAGTTCGTCTGATGCGGTTGGTCGTTCTAGCTCTGCGGATCGCAAACGCGAAGCTGATGATGAGGATTATGGGTTTGGGGAGTTGATGGGTTCGATCGACACGATGGTGATGGGTCGTGCGACTTACGAATTCGTTGCTGGGACTGGTGAATGGCCGTACGAGGGCAAGCGGGTTGTTGTGCTGAGCACGACTTTGGGTGATGACGATGTGGCTTCACATTTGGCTGGCAAGGTTGAGTTTTTGTCGATGGAGCCTCGTGAATTGGGTGCGAAGCTGGCGGCTGAGGGGGCTCAGCACGTTTACGTTGACGGTGGCGTGACGATTCAGCGATATTTGCGTGCCAAGCTGATTACAGGGCTAATTTTGACCAGGGTGCCTATTTTGCTGGGCACTGGGATTCCGCTGTTTGGCGAGCTGGACTATGACGTGAAGTTGAAGCACAGGCGGTCGATGGCGTTTGCGAACGGGTTCGTG
>CAVOCL010000219.1:0-4228 GCA_963694185.1 Dehalococcoidia bacterium | reverse complement strand
TAGGCACCGGCGTGGCGTTTCAGCAGGTGTCGATATTGACATCGAAAGATCTGTCGATTGGGGCTGCGGCCGGAGTGTTCGGAATCATGGCACCCGCGGCGATTGCGGGTCAGTTCCTGGGTGGTTACCTGGCTAGCCGAATCCCCGTTCGCTATCTGATAGCTGGTGGGCAAGCTGGTCTGATTGTTGCCATGATCATGCTGCTGAACACGACCGAACTGTGGCAGGCATATGCGTACGGCGTGGTGCTGGGCACGATTCAGGGATTCTTGATGAATATGAACCAGGTGGTGTGGCCAACGTATTTCGGTCGAAAACATCTGGGCAGCATTCGAGGAGTGGCAAACTTCGGAACGATGGCCGCGGCGGCGCTTGGCCCCCTGCCCCTTGCGCTTTCGGTGGACATGACCGGTTCCTACACAATCGGCCTGATCGCTTACATGATGCTTCCGCCGCTTTGCGGGGTAGCCGCATTGCTGGCAGGAAAGCCGGGTAGACCACGATCGAGAGCAAGGCTTAGAGCGGGCTAGATTTCACGATAATTGGTGACGGGTTGATCTACGATTCGTCCAACTGCGTAACGAGAATCAGACTGTCTTCGCCCGTTCCGATCAGCTTCGTATAGTGACCTTTGCCGGTTAAGTCTTCGGCAAGAAGTAAGTCACCTGGGCCAAAAATACGCTTTTCGCCGCCTGAAACTTCGACTTCATACTCGCCTTTTAGGAACGCCATAAACTGCGGTGCAGGGGTTGGGTGCCAATCCCCATCCCAATTCGGAGGGCAGAAAAGAACAATGCGGTTTTCACTGGTCGATGACCGCCTGTGAACGTAATCGGGGCTGGCGGAGCAAAGTCGGTTGGAATCATCTCACCGGAAACGTCTTCGAAGTGAGATTCTCCATTTTCATTGGCATATAAACGCACGTAGGAATAATTTGGCATCGGCACACTATATCTTTCACGTTTTCAGTAGTCCAACTCGTCGCGTGCTGCTGTAAAGTTCGCCGAAGTTTCACAAAAAAATCTAAGTTGACGCTCGACTGAAAGCTGTTTGATCTCATGACCGAAATGACTGGTGGCGAATTTCTGGCCGAAACGATGCACGGATACGGCGTTTCGCACTTCTTCTTTATGCCTGTGATCGTCGACGATGCGATGGTGAGGATGGAAGAACTTGGGATTACCCGCGTGATGGCGCACAGTGAAAAGCCCGCCGCCTATATGGCCGACGGCTACGCCCGGGTCAAGGGATCGATTGCTTTCTGCGGAGCGCAGTCGGTTGGGGCCACGAACCTTGCAGCGGGTTTGCAAGATCCCTATCTCGCTAGCTCACCGGTTATTGCGCTAACGGGTCGGCTCGTTCAGGAACAGCAGGATCGTCACGCCTATCAGGAAGTCGATCACGGCGCACCGTTCTCGGCCAACACCAAATACAGTGCGCGGGTCGATCGTACCGATCAGCTGCCGATGTATTTGCGACAGGCAATTCGTGAGGCAACCACTGGTACGCCGGGTCCTGCTCACCTCGATCTGGCGGGAATCGCTGGCGGAGATATCACCAAGAACAGTGCTGATATGGAAGTGATTGTTGAAGGCCAGTTCGCAAGCATGCCTCCGTTCCGACCCGAACCCGATTCCGACTCCGTGAACGCTGCGCTGAGCGCCCTTGCGAGTGCGTCGAGGCCGGTGATCATCGCTGGTGGCGGGGTGAAAACTTCAGGCGCTGGTAAGCAGCTAATTGAGCTTGCTGAACGGCTGAACATCCCGGTTGCTACCGCTCTTAATGCCAAAGAAACGTTCCCTTCGGATCACCCTCTGGCGGTTGGTGTTCCGGGATCTTATTCACGGGCATGTGCAAACCAAACAGTCGCAGAAGCCGATCTTGTTTTCTTCATCGGCAGTCACACCGGTGGTCAGGTGACCAACGACTGGAAGCTGCCACGCGCCGGCACCCGTGTCGTTCAAATGGATATCAACGCTTCGGAATTGGGACGTTCGTTCCCGATCGAGGTTGGCCTGCAGTCCGACGTTCGAGCCGGTCTACAGAAGATGCTCGATGCGAGTGGCGAGGTTGGAGTGGCCAGCGACGAAGCAGGTCGGTCGTCATGGATCTCACATGTGCAGCAGCTTGTTGGTGACTGGAAAGCAGGCGTCGAGGATCTCTGGAACTCCGACGAAATGCCGATGCGCACCGAACGACTTTCCAAGGAACTAACGGATCACATGCCGAGCGATTCCATTCTTGTCGCCGACACCGGTCACTCAGGAATCTGGACTGGAACGATGATCGATCTCACAAGTCCCGATCAGTCGTTCATCCGATGTGCGGGGTCGTTAGGCTGGGCCTTCCCTGCAGCGTTCGGAGCGAAGGCCGCTGCGCCAGATCGCCCGGTGATTACTTTCGCTGGTGATGGCGCTCTCTGGTATCACTTCATGGAAATGGACACCGGCGTGCGCTACGGCCTGAACACGGTGACTGTTGTGAACAACAACGCGTCGCTGAACCAGGAACGTGGTCTCAACGAACGCAACTACGGTGGTCCCCTGCCCGGCTCGGACGAACTGTGGAAGTTGACCAAAACCGACTTCGCAGCGATGGCCGAACAGATGGGTGGATTCGGAATCAGGGTCGACAAGCCCGGTGATTTCGAAGGAGCGCTCGATCAAGCCCTGAACGCTGGCAAGCCAGCTGTAATCGATGTGACAACAAACATCGACAGCATCGCCCCAGCAGCCTGGAACTAAGCAGGCGGCTAGCCGCGTTTTCTATTAGAGATAGCGGCATTAGGTCGTTTTTTTTCACTAACAATCGCTTTAATTTACGGAGAAACAAATGCTCGCAGCCGGGACCGCTAGAGTCGATATAACGCCGCCGATTGGAATAGCCCACGCCGGGTGGGGGGCGCAGTCGCACGAGGGTGCCGAGGGGATCGACATGCCCCTGACGATTACCGCGCTGGTGATCGAAACCCATGGCAACACGAACCCTGCCGAGCGCATCGCAATTCTCGATATCGACACTTGCATGCTTGTAGAGGCTTACGACGTGGCGATTCGTGAGGCGGTGCGTGAGGCAACGGGCATTCCGCCGGTAAACCAGCGAGTTTCGTATACCCACACCCACTCGGGTCCGATCGAAGGGCTTTCGTGGATTGTCCAGGGTGACGAAATGGTCGAGCCGTGGTTCAACTCGATGGCTCCTGCTTCAGCGAAAGCAGTTGAAGAGGCGATAACGAAGATCGTTCCGGTGCGGGCCGATTCCGGTACAGGCCACTGTGAAATCAATATCAACCGACGTCCAGTGAGCCACGACGGCAACGTGTTTACGGGTCGAAATCCGAGCGGTTTCGTCGACCACGAAGTGCTGGTGACGGCCATTGATGATCTCGACGGCAACCCTGTCGCCACATTGGTCAATTACGCCTGTCATCCCACGATCATGGGACCTGAGAACAAGCTGATAACGCCCGACTATCCGGGTCCTGTGCGTGAGACGGTCGAGAGCATCGTTGGTGGCACCTGCCT
Source organism: Dehalococcoidia bacterium (assembly GCA_963694185.1). Taxonomy (GTDB): domain Bacteria; phylum Chloroflexota; class Dehalococcoidia; order Lucifugimonadales; family Lucifugimonadaceae; genus Lucifugimonas. The sequence goes on along the minus strand of CAVOCL010000219.1, from coordinate 704 downwards.
GTTTCTTCAGGGTGCGGCGGGCAACCAGGGGCCAGTGGACGGATTTACTGGCGACACCAAGGTATATCGCAAGCTCGGCAAGCAGCTCGGCATCGAAGCAGCTCGGGTGAGACTGAGCATAGACCCCGTTCCTCGAGAAGAAAAATTAGAAGAGATTCAGGCATCTGGTGCTGATCTGGGCATTTACTCGTTCAAGCAAGTTGGCGAATCGGACGACACACTTGGACTGATCGAATCAGCTTCATCGTTGCCGGTCAAGGAATTGCCGCCTGAGTCTGAGGTGCAGGAAAAGTTCGACCGCATCAGTGCCAATCTTGAACGCGTGCGTAAAAGCGGCGGATCGGTTGAAGAGATCAAGAAAGCAGCATTCCCGGCCAAGCGCGAAACATTGCTGCTTCGCCACACCCAAACATTTGGTCAGGGTGGCAACAAGCGAGATATACCGATTCAGGTAATAAGAGTTGGCAACACCGCTCTGGTGGCCATTCCGGTCGAACCGTTCGCCGAAATTGGCACCGCTGTGAAAGAGCGTTCACCCGCTGACTGGACGTTGTTTTCAGGATATTCGAACGGCTACTACGGTTACCTTCCAATGGCATATGCCTACCCCGAAGGCGGATACGAGGTTGGCCCAACTGCTCCATTTGAAGCAGGGGCAGCCGAGCAGATGATCGAGGACTGCCTCGAAGCAATTCACAAGTTGT
>CAVOCL010000218.1:0-4250 GCA_963694185.1 Dehalococcoidia bacterium | reverse complement strand
CCCGTAATCGCCAGTCGGGCACGGCTCGGTCATCACCGATAACGGTGTGGGCCATGGATTCACCTCGTCGAAACGGCGATTCGCGATCGGAGAATTTTCTTCACGGGTGTAACCGTAGTACGCAGCGCCAGTGGCGTGGACAGAACTTGAACCGATCATCACGGCTTCAGGGCAAACGTCCATCACCGCTTTGAAAACCCGATCAGTCATCGCATTCATTTCGTGCAGTGGGTCTTTTCGTGCCAGATATACGACCATGTCTCGGCCTTCAAGGGCCTTTCGCAGTAAGTCGTCATCCACTGAAGCATCCAGCTCGACGTAATCTCGATGGGCGTCGGGATCGGTTGCCATGTCAGGCGCACCCGGCAGATCGGCCGAAACCACTCGATAGTCGGAATCAAGCTTAGGCAAATAAGTGCGCAGCCCTGCGCCAATCATGCCCTTGCCGCCAATTAGCAACGTGTCAATCAACTCTGTATTCCTCGCTGGTCATTTCTGTGTGATTCAAATCGCAAGCCTGTCGGCGAAAGGCAATCTTAGCTGTGCCCACAACAAATTTGCATCTCTTTGGACGACACTGCATCCTAACTCGTACGAAACTAGATAAACGGATCGAGATATCTCCGGAGATACGCATATTGAGCACGACATCAGATGTACTCACACACCACATTGAATCAATGGCCGCAGGTGATGGTGAGGCGATTTTGAGTGACTACGCCACCGACGCAATCCTTCTCACACCGAGCGGTGTTGTTAACGGCATAGACGAAATCAAGACGTTCTTCGATGGCTTCATGACACAGCTACCACCTGATTTCATAGCGAATCTCGAACTCGATGCAAGTGAAGTTGTCGGAGAGTTTGCCTACATCGTCTGGCACTCCGGTGACGCCGCACCTCTCGGCACCGACACTTTCCACATTGTCGACGGCAAGATCGCAATGCAGTCGTTCGCTGTATACATGCCTTCGTAGTCATTTTCGAACGAACGTCAGCTGAAATCGCTCTTCGATCGAACGTTGGATACAAGCCAGACTGAGACCGGTCATCTACCGCCTTAGTCTGGCTTTTTTTATTGCTGCCCACTGAGCCGAATCTACAAATCCCTCATGAACGTCAGGTCTTGGGCGAACGCTTCTGCGTCGCCTCCAACAATGTCGATCTGCCCCCTGCCCTTCACTGCCTGCTTCGAACCATCTCGCTCAGGCTCGGCGTACCTGTCGAACCATTTCTGAAGCTGCGCTTGCATGTTCCGTATGATCGACGCGAATGCACGATCGTCGATGGCATTCGTGACTTCGTTTGGATCGTTTGCGAGATCGTAGAACTCGTGCGGTCCGTCGGGGTAGCGATGAATGTACTTCAGCGATTTGGTGCGAATCATTCGTGTGGGTCCGTACTCATCGAGCACCACGACCGACAGGCTATCTTCGAACTGTTGGCCTTTCAGCACAGGCACAAAACTACGGCCCGGGAGTGATTCTTCTACTTCGGGGCTCAACACATCTAGTCCTAAATAATCGAGGATCGTGGGCATGAGGTCGTAGTGACTCAGCAGGTTTCGTTCGATCTCGCCCTGCGGAACGTGACCCGGCCTCGACATCAAAGTCGGCACCTTCACGGCGGTGTCGTACATGTTCGCCGGGTACGTGCCGTTGCCCTTGCCCCAGATGCCGTGGTGCCCCATGCTCATACCGTTGTCGGCAGTGAAAATTATTAGCGTGTTCTCACGCAAGTCGTTAGCTTCAAGCCAGTCGATTAGCCGACCTATGTTTTCGTCCATAGCAGTGATCGCAGCGAAGTAACCAGTCAGCAACGCGTGTCGATTTTCCGGGGTGTCGCCAACGCTGCCTGAAGTGCCTTCTTTGAGCAGGTGATTCGGGTGAATCGGATCCAACCGGACGCTTTCAAATTCGCAGTTGTCGAAGTAGTCGCTGTAGATATCTGACGGGTGTTGATCGCGTCCCCACGGCGCGTGCGGAGCCGTGTAGTGAACGTTCATCGAAAACGGCTTGCCAGACGCCTTTTGGGAATCGAGATACTCAATTGCGTTGTTAGTAATCACATCGCTGAAGTAACCATCGGCCGAGTACTGCTCGCCATCTTTGAACATCGGGGCGTTGTAGTAGTTTCCAGCTCCCGTGGCGTGAACGTTCCAGTAGGCGAACCCAGCTTGTGGAGTCGCCGAATCGCCGATGTGCCACTTACCGCTCAACGCAACGTCGTAGCCGTTTTCTGCGAGTAGCTCCGTGTAGGTCGTGCGGCCTTTGAGGTACTCGATGGTCTTGCCATCGCCTTCAACATCGACACCGCTTCCGGCTCTGAGGAAATCCTGAACACCGTGTTGCGACGGAATTTGCCCGGTGAGAATCGAAGCCCGCGCCGGGGAGCAAACGGGCGAGGCGCAGAAGAAGTTTTCGAAGCGAACTCCAGTTTCGGCGAGTCGGTCCAAGTTCGGCGTTCGCAGTTCCGGAGTTCCTGCGCAGTTCATCGCCCATGCCCCCTGATCGTCGCTCAGGATGAACACAATGTTGGGTCGGGTGGAATCGGTGCTGGCCACGGTTGCTCCTATGTGATTGATTTGCGCACGAGGATATTACTTTAGGCGGGACAGAACCATGTCATCAAATATTGTCCGATTCCTTCGGTATTTGCGGTACTTGCCACTCTTCAAGCGGTCGCCAATTTGTCCAACCGGAATCGAACGGACCGCGCTTCTGGTCAATTAGCTCGATCACTTCACTTTTGACGGACTCGATTGCATTCGCTTGACTGGTGGATATCACGCCCCGTCGAACCATCTCGGCGTACTCGTCTTCGCCCTTCCAGCTCCAACTCAAATCCGGGGCGACTTTGAGGTCCAGAGTTAAATCCTCGACAATAATTCCACGCGCTGTGCGACGGTAAGGCGACTGAAAATTGACGTACCACGTCCTGAATTCCCAGTTGGAGTTCCAAATCAACCAGATCGAATACCAGGCACCCGGCGGCGATATCGATATCAGGTGAAATTCACCTGATCGCCGATCTTCGAATTGCCAGCTATCGAAATCAAGTATCTGATCGATTCGTTCTTCGAGTGAAAGCGAATATCTGTTCGTGAGATGCGTCGAACGGTACGGCGCGTTCGTCAGGCGACCGAGCAGCACGTTTTGTTGCAATATCTGATCACCGACGGCCCAACGTTTTGGTTCGGGTATTTTGGTCACTGACGGTTTAAGACCGGTTCTTCTCCAGCCAACTGTCGATCAGAACTACCGTCTCATCAACGGAATCCGACTGCATGCCGAACTGCGCAGCAACCGACTGCACCAGCTTGTCGACTCGTTCGATGTTCGGCGCGCCATTCGCCAGCGCACGGGCAGCAGACGAGGGGTTTACAAGCGATAAAGCAGCATTGGCGTACTTCTCAAACGGCACGAGATCAGATCGTTCGCCACCCATCGCTACGCAAAGTTCAATCACCCATTCGTAAACCGATTGCGTCGCCGCCAGATCGGTGTGAACAGCCTCTTTGATAGGCCGCATTCCACCTTCTTGAACGCACCGATAATTGCCGGCCATCAGCATGCTCCACTTGGCCAGCGGAGTGAAAATCGAATCGTGCACCCGCAGCTTCACAGGCAGCTCTCTCGGTGTCCCATCGACATCGAATCGAATCGCCTGGATATCGGCTTCAAGCTTACGCAGTATGGCAGTATGCTCGTCCGATTCGAACCGCGCCGCCTTGAAGTTCGTCGGCAGTCCAACCTGCAATACGTTGATCTTCTCGTCGGGCGGTCGGAACGCCTGGGGATCGGGACTGCACAACGTCATCAACGCCGGATCGAACGCATCCCAAACACTTGGATCGGTATAACTGCTTCGCAAAGACCCGGCATCAAGACCCGGGAATCGCTTCAAATACGTGAGCGGGGGCATGTTCATGATCGACATGCACGGCTTGCCCGAAGCGGCCACTCGCCCCAGAAGTTCGCTTACAGCCGGAACGCCATACTGAGGCTCCTGCATTGCGAGGGCGATGAGATCGTAATCGGCAGGCTCGACATCGGTAGGACCAGCCGCAGAAAGGTCGCCGGGCATGTCCTGCGAATTGAGTTCGACCAGACCGTCGACTCCTCGTGCCGCCATCCGAACCCGGGCACCTTCCGAATTGATCAGTTCGACCTCTTCGGGAAGGCAAACCAGCTTGACCATGTGGCCGGCCAGCGCCATTTTGGCACCGAGCAGCGATCCATACGAAGCGC
>CAVOCL010000217.1:0-4265 GCA_963694185.1 Dehalococcoidia bacterium | reverse complement strand
TTTTTGAGCATCGTAGCCGCGGTAGCGAACACGTATATGAACCGACACGTGCCTACGAGGTGCTTGGTTGTGGCGTCGTAGATCGAGCCGTCGTCACGGAACTGGTTTATGTAGCCCCCAAGATCGTTGTCGATGCACGCGGGATAGTAGAAGTCGACGATGCTTTCGACCTGGGATGCAAGGAACGTTTTGGTGCGGTAGTTGGATTGTTGCGTCATTGCGTTGGCGTTCCCCCTTCTACCATCCATTCGCGTCCCCACCTCAGAACCCTCTGCAGGGGTCGGGGCACGGGACCGACGGCCGTCTACTCGCTTACTTTAATGAGGAGTTTGCCGAAGTTTTTGCCGGTTAGAAGTCCAATGAATGCTTCGGGGGCGTTTTCGAAGCCGTCGACGACGTCTTCCTTGTACTTGATGCTGCCGTCTTTGATCCAGTCGGCAATTCGCACACGGGCGATTTCGTGCTGCAGTTCGAAGTCATAGACGAGGAAGCCTTCGATCGTGGCACGCGTCTTCGTGAGGACACCCAGATTGCGTGGTCCCATCTGAGGAGTAGCCGCGTTGTACTGCGAAATCTGGCCACAAATAGCCACTCGTGCTTTCAGTGCTAGATTTTCGAATACAGCATCAGTAACAGAGCCGCCAACGTTGTCGAAGTAGCAATCGACACCGGTTGGCGATAGGCGTGCCAGCTCGGCTGAAACATCCTGAGTCTTGTAGTTGATCGCAGCGTCGAATCCGAGCTCGTCGACTATGTATTTACATTTTTCGTCACTACCGGCGACTCCGATAACGAAGCAACCGTTGATCTTGCCGATCTGACCAACCACCGCTCCAACCGCACCCGATGCGGCCGATACAACCAGCGTGTCACCGGCTCTTGGCTTCAACACGGCAAGCAGACCGAAATACGCGGTCATCCCAGGCATTCCAAGCACGCCGACACCCGTTGAAATAGGCCCCAATTCAGGATTTACTGGTTTTGCGATGTGAGCAGGTACTACCGCCCATTCCTGCCAACCAATGTTCGCTCGAACCGTGTCGCCGACTTTATGAATTGGCGATTCACTTTTCTCGACAACAGCCACCACTTCACCGGTCATGACGTCGCCTTCTTGCAGAGGAGCGGCGTACGACTTTACGAGACGCATGCGACCCCGCATGTAGGGATCGAGGCTCATGTAGAGCGTTCGAATCAGCACTTCGCCATGTTTTGGCTCGGGAATCGCCGATTCGACTATCGCAAAGTTTTCTGCGGTCGGCTCGGCGGTCGGTCGGATCGCCATGGTCCATGCTCGGTTCACTGCTTCTGGGGCCAAATTTCTCTCGCTTCTTTATGGTTTGGTTGGTTGTTCAGGTGATGTTGCGGGTAAATATATTAGCTGTTGTGTTCGATGCTCAGGTTGCCGAAATCATCGACAGTTACGCTCCATGACGGTTGGATTACGGTTGTGGCGTCGGGCTCTTCTATGATCGCCGGGCCACTAAATACAACGCTCGCTGGCAGTTTCGAACGATCATAGACCACGGTTTGAACGACGCCCTTTGTTTCGGGCGTTTCGGCGAAGTAGACGGGGCGTTCACCCTTCGTTGCAACCGAGGCATCGGTGCCGATTGATTCGAGTTTACGCATTCGTGGACGGGCGATTTTGCCGACCGTAGTCAGCCTGAGATTTACGAGTTCTACTGGCTCGTCGTTAGCGCGAAATCCGTAGGCGGTTTCGTGAGCATCGTGGAACGATTCGGTTAGTTCGTCCATCCATGCTTGGTCAATTACTTCGCGGGTTGGTGCCGGAAGGCTGAGTTCGAAACTCTGACCCCAGTAGCGCATTTCGATGGCGCGTTCGAAGATCGGCTCGCCCGATGCCGACGCCGCTGTTCGATGGGCTTCGCGCCCGGCGTTTTCGAGTCGTTCGAATTCGCTTGATATTAGTGAAAGTTCGATTTCGTCCGATCGCACGATCAGCGTTGACGAGCCTTCCATTCGCATATCGGTCACCAGCAGACCCAACGCTGAAGCTGTTCCGGGTCCTAGTGGGATTAGCACCCGGGGAATGCCTGCTTGCTCGGCGAGGCGAACTGCGTGGGCGGGGCCTGCTCCCCCAAATGCAACGAGCAGGAAATCTCTGGGATCGTGTCCACGCTGGACCGACACGAGTCGTAGGGCGTTGACCATCGCCGTGTTTGCGATTTCGATGATGCCGTGTGCGGCTTCTTCAAGCGAAAGACCAAGCGGTTCGGCGCATTGTGTGCGAATTGCATCTTGCGCTGCACCGAGATCGAGTGACATTTCGCCGCCAGCGAAGTAGGTGGGATCGAGTCGGCCGAGTACAAGGTTCGCATCGGTAATGGTTGGCTCTACGCCACCGAGTCCGTAGCAAACGGGACCGGGATCGGCTCCAGCTGACTGAGGACCAACGCGAAGCGCACCGCCCGAGTCGACCCATGCGATCGACCCGCCGCCAGCGCCGATTTCTACTAGATCGACAACAGGTGTCCTGATCGGGTAGCCGGAAGCTCCACCGAACGCTCCTGTGCCGCTCTGGGCTGCGCCACCGACGCTGTAGTCCTTTGTAATGTTCGGCTGGCCATCGCGGATCAGACTCGCCTTGGCAGTCGTTCCGCCCATGTCGAACGAGATCACGTTCGGGAAGCCGAGCGCCGTGCCGAGCGATGCGGCTGCGACGGCTCCGGCAGCGGGGCCGGATTCGACCATGAAGACCGGGTTATCGGAGGCTGCTTTGGCAGGGTAAACGCCGCCGCTCGACTGCATTACGAGCAGCTCAGAAGTGATGTTTGCAGCGTGGAGTTTTTCGGTGATCGACGCAAGGTAGGTGCTGACGATTGGCGCTACTGCCGAGTTTATGACGGTTGTTGAAGCCCGTAGATATTCTCGGAATTCTGGCACGACATCTGACGATAAAGAGATGATTACGTTGGGTAGACGGGCGGCGATTGCTTTGCCGATTCGCTGCTCGTGGTCGGGGTTTCGGTACGAGTGCAGTAGGCAAACGGCCACTGCTTCGACTTCCGATTCGGCGATGCGTTCGACTACTTCAGCAAGTGCTTTTTCGTCGAGCGGCGTTACTACTTCGCCTTTGGCATCGAGCCGTTCAGGTACTTCGAAGCACAGTTGGCGCGGTACGAGCGGCGGTGGCTTTTCGAACTGAAGATCGTATAACGAAGGCCGGATTTGGCGGGCGATTTCAAGCATGTCTCGAAAGCCTTCAGTCGTGACGAACGCTGTCTTTGCGATCTTGCCTTCAATGATTGCGTTGGTTGCAACCGTGGTTGCGTGGACGACGTGTTCGATAGCGTCGGGCCGAACGTTGTCATCGAGGTCGAGCAACTTTTGAACCGATTGTATGAAGCCCAACGCCGGATCCGACGGAGTAGTGAGAACCTTCGACGTGGTCACCTGCCCGGTGGTCGAATCGACCAGCGTCCCATCGGTGAAAGTACCGCCAATATCAACGCCGATTCTGAATCGTGCATCAGTTGAACCGGTCAATTTGAAGTCCTCGTGCTTGATAGTTTTTATCTTGCTCTGGTTGTTTCGGTTTCGTTGACCGAATCGGAGTTTTCATCGATTACTACGCCGTAAAATTCTTTGGCGCGCTGGCGGTTGATCTTCTCGCCAATTACGTCTTTTAGAACCTGTTGGGGATCACGTTCGGTTGGCGGACCGTATCCGCCACCGCCAGGAGTCTGGAAGCTCACGGTATCGCCGGGTTTGAGTTCGATGACGCACTTGGACGTGAGTTCCGAGGCTTCTTCGTTCGGGTGGTCTGGATTCAATATGTAGTACGCCTTGCGACCGGCCATTCCACCGAAAATTCCTTGAGGACCCTGAATGTCTCTATCCGACAAAACAGTGAACGTCGCTGGGTCGTTAGGAAAGTGGTAGTCACGGCGCATTCCGAGTCCGCCCCTGAACTTGCCGGGTCCCTCTGAATCTTCAATTAGCGAAAGACGAGACACCCGCATCGGGAAGTGCGATTCGACCTCCTCAACCGGTGCGTTTTCGGTGTTCTGCCCGTGCTGTTGAACAGCGTCGGGGCCATCAGAAGTCGCTCTCGCTCCGTAACCACCGGCGAGTGCTTCGTAGTTGCAGTGATATTCGCCGTTTTCGCGGTCGATAATGCCAAAACCCGCCTGAGCCATCATGGCCTTTGTCGATGACGCAATTTTGGTTGGCATTCCGGCAGCAAATGCACGGAACAGCATGTCGTTCACACGGACTTGAGTCTCCCAGCCACCAACGAC
>CAVOCL010000216.1:0-4266 GCA_963694185.1 Dehalococcoidia bacterium | reverse complement strand
GCGACAATTCGAACAGCGTCCGGCCCAATCAGCGATATCCGAGTGTGCGTCTCTGAAATATCGGCCAACTCAGCGTCTTCGATAATCGTGTAGTAATCAATCGCCGAAACAGTGCGTTCTGAGTCAATTGAATCAGAAATCAATAACAGCTCGTTATTCGAAATGTGTGCGACAACAAATACGTCGACCACACGGCCCCGATCAGAAGTGAGTGCCGTACGGCGAGCATGACCAGGACTAACGCTAAGAAGCTCTTTAGTAGTCAGGCGATGAAGCAGATCTAGCGCGTCAGAACCGGAATGTTGAACGAGAGTCGCTTTATCCCAGCGAACCAATCCACAACCGTTTTCAAGCGCGTCTAATTGCGAATGGTCAGCCTGAGTCGGCGAATGGGTCTGCAACTGATTGCCTCTCGCTATCTAAGTGGCCAGGCCAACTTATACCGAGAACGAAGTGCCGCAACCACAGGTTTTGGCGGCATTTGGGTTGGCGAATTCGAATCCCTTGCCGTTCAGGCCATCAGAGAAATCGAGAACTGTGCCGGCAAGAAATACGAACGCCTTCTTGGGTACGTAGACCTCGATGCCGTGCTGGATGATGATTTTGTCATCGTCGCTAGCACCTTCAACGATATCCAATGTGTACGTTAATCCTGAACAACCTCCACCTTTCACCGCAACTTTCAGGCCGAATTTCTCCATGCCTTTGTCGGCAGCAAACTTTGTTACTTTGCTTGCTGCTTTTTCAGTGATCTGAATCGTGTTGATCGGTACCGAACGTTGTGGCGACATCGTCGTCATCGAATTTCACCTGCTGTGGTAGTTCAATCTGGTATTGAAGTTACACCTTCTATTCTCGCGTGAAAACGACTTTTGCGCAAAAAAGTCGTGTTAAGTCTTCAAGTACGTCTGTTTGATGATTTTCGAACTACAATTGATGCTTCGTGTTCAAACTAAAACATGTTCAAGAAAATCATCAGCTCCGCAGCATAGAATTCATGCCACAGAAAACGTGCCAAAAGATTCACGAAGCCCACTTGAATGACCGATAACTCAAAAAAACCTCGCATCGTCATACTCAACACTCGTGCAGCAAACGTGCACAGCGTCGAGAAGGCGCTGCGCAAAGTTGGAGCCGACCCGTTGGTGACCAGCGATCCTGCCGATATAGCTTCGGCCGATGCGGTCGTTCTACCCGGTGTCGGCGCCAGCGACGCGGTGATGAAGGCCCTAAACACCCTCAACATGGCCGAGCCCGTGAAAGAATTCGCAGCTTCGGGGAAACCCCTGCTGTGCGTATGCGTTGGGCTTCAGGTTCTGTTCGATAGCTCGGAAGAGGGCGAACTGTCCGGACTCGGGCTTGTCGAAGGCAATGTGCAACTCATTCCAACCGGCATGAAGGACGAACTGGGCACGAGCATGAAGGTGCCGCACATGGGCTGGAACGAAGTGCAGTTCACTGGAGAAGAGTCGGATCGTAATCCGCTTTTCAAGGGAATCCCACAGGGGTCGCGCTTTTACTTTGTTCACTCGTACCGATGTGTGCCCGACAATCAGGCCGAAGTTGCAGCAACCGCTCAATACGGAGTTGAGGTTTGCGCAGCCGTTGCACGGGGCAACGTTGTGGGAACCCAGTTCCACCCAGAAAAAAGCGGTGATGTGGGACTACAGATTTACAAGAATTTTCTTGATGTTGCCTCGGCAACCATGGAATAGACGTACAACCAACTAGATCAATTGGAACGAACGAAAAACCCGAATGGAAATACTGCCAGCAATTGACCTGAGAGGCGGACACTGCGTTCGATTGACTCAGGGTGACTACGATCGTGAAACGGTGTTCGATGACGACCCTGGTGCTGTTGCACAGCGCTGGGTTGACCAGGGCGCACGACGATTGCACGTTGTCGATCTCGATGGTGCGAGAGACGGCGTGCGCGGGAACGCGGACGCGCTTGCCGCGATCATCGAAGCATCAGACGTACCGATTCAACTCGGCGGTGGTGTTCGGGATGCCGCAGAGGCTCGTCGACTCGTCGACATGGGCGTTGACCGCGTAATCATCGGCACTGCGGCGATAGAAGCTCCCGACGAGGTTCAGGCTGCTGTCGAAGATCTGGGTGCCGATCACGTGATTGTTGGCGTCGATGCCAAAGACGGAATGATCCAAACCCGCGGCTGGATTGAGCAGTCGGAAGTGACAGCCATCGACCTTGCCCGGCAGATGGTTGATCTGGGCGTTAGACGCTTTATATACACAGATACGAGTCTAGATGGCACAATGACGCACCCAAATTTTGACGCTGTAGCCGAACTGAAGCGCAACCTGCGATATCCTATTATCGTGGCTGGTGGAATCGCCTCCATCGATGACCTCGTTGGGCTGGCGAATCTAGGTGTGGAAGGTGCGATATCGGGCATGGCCATTTACTCCGGTGCGCTGGACTTAAAGCGCGCCATCGAAACGATTGACGCAATGACGACGGCAAACAACTAACTTGCCAACGGCACGACTTACTGAACGGAAAAGACACGAATGCCAACGAAATCTTCACTAGACAAAGTTGAAGCACTGCTGAACCCAACTATTGAGGCGACTTACGACCCTCAAGCGATGATCGCATTGGTGCCAATCCACAACGACGAGAAGGTCGCCGACATCGGTTCGGGCCCCGGTTGGCTCACCATTCCACTGGCGAAGTATCTGTACTCCGGCAAGTGTTACGCGGTTGATGTCCAAGAGAAAATGCTGGATCACGTCAAGGAACAGGCCAAGAAGGCCGGGATTGGCAATATCGAAACTGTTGTTTCAAAAGAGAATCAGGTTCCGATGGACGATGAATCTCTCGACGGAGTCGTATTTTCAAACGTACTGAACGAAGCCAGCAAACCCAAGACTCTCCTCAAAGAGGGTGCACGACTTCTCAAGAAGTCCGGCTGGTTGTCGATTGTCGAATGGTTCCCTGTTGCCGAAAAGCCTGAATTTGGGCCTACGCCAACTAACAGACTCGTTCAGCAGGAATTGCGAGAGATAGTCGAAGGACTCGGGTTCACGACTCTCACATCACGCCAGCTGACTCCCCACCGATACATCATCGTCGCTCGTAAGTAGACCGGAGATTCCACGATGCTGACGCGCCGCGTCATTCCATGTCTGGACGTCGATAACGGTCGCGTGGTCAAGGGTGTCAGTTTTGTTGACATCCGAGACGCAGGCGATCCGGCGGAGCTTGCTGCGTTTTACAACGCAGAAGGTGCCGACGAACTGGTTTTCTTGGACATCACTGCATCGTCTGACAACCGCAACACCATGATCGACGTGGTAGAAAAAGTATCGTCGGAAGTATTTATTCCTTTGACGGTCGGTGGTGGAATTCGTTCAGTCGACGACATGCGAAGGATGCTCGAAGCCGGGGCCGACAAGGTTGCGGTAAACAGCGCAGCCGTGGCTAATCCTCAGTTGATTGCAGACTGTGCGAAAGAGTTCGGCAATCAGTGCGTTGTGCTGGCAATGGACGTGAAGCGGGTCGACAACTCCGTTGTTACCGAACTCGAAGGGTTCGGCATGGTTCCTGCCGAGGCAATGTGGCAGGTATACACACACGGCGGTAGGCGGGCGACTGCGCTCGACGCTGTGAAGTGGGCTCGCTTGGCTACCGATTTGGGAGCTGGTGAATTGCTGGTTACCAGCATGGATGCCGATGGCCAGAAGACCGGTTACGACAATGAGCTGCTTTCGGTTATTTCAGGTTCGGTTACGGTTCCGGTGATCGCCAGTGGTGGTGCCGGTGAACTCGATCATTTCTACGACGCTTTGATAGACGGCAAATCAGATGCCGTGCTTGCTGCTTCGCTTTTCCACTTCGGCGAACTACGTGTTTCCGAGGTCAAATCGTATCTTGCCGAGCGCGGCATTCCGATGCGGGAGGTCTAATCGTTGGTGGTTACTTTGAGATCCGGGCAGCCCGAGTTGCCCGAGGCGATAGCGTTCGACTGCTACGACACGCTCTTTGCGAACAACCATGATGACTGGAAGATCGCCTTCGGTGACATTATCGAGGCTCAAAAACTACCTCTAACGACGGATGAGTTTTGGACTCACTGGCGTAAATACGAGGTCAACTTTCGTAAGATTCGAACTGATCTGGGACGGCCTTACGATAGCCCACCGTTCAAGTCGTACCGACAGGCTTGGACCGAGTGCTTCCAACAGGTTTTCGACGATCTAGATTTGAAAGATGCTGACGCCAACGCAGCCGGCGACCGC
>CAVOCL010000215.1:0-4291 GCA_963694185.1 Dehalococcoidia bacterium | reverse complement strand
TCGATGGACATCTGGCACACTGCGGAATCGGATCACATCGCCAACAGTGGTTGGCTTGGTCGCACGATTCGTGAGCTGGACCCAGAAGCCAAGAACGTTATTACGGGCATCAATTTTGGTCGTGGTTTGCCGAGGGCGCTTCACGCAAAAGGCGTGCCAGTGGCGTCGGTTGGCAATCTTGAAACATATGGCCTGATGCCAGATATTGCAGATCGCATGACCCGCGAAATGGCTGTCGATGTTTTCGCTCGAATGTATGGACCGGACGACACTCGGGATGCCATGTTGCAGGCGATCAGCGAGACCGGGATGGGTGCTTATCTCGGGGCAGATATCTTGCGAACTGCTCCGGCTCAGTATTCATCTTCGATCGAGTATGAAGGTGTTCCGATCGCCCAGAGCCTGCGTGACATTTCGCAGGTGCTACTCGCCGATGTCGGAACCCGCGTTTTCTACACTCAGCACGCCGGATATGACACGCATGCTGGCGAACTCGAAAATCACGCGAAATTGTGGCATGAACTTTCGACGGCGGTGAACGATTTCATTGCAGACCTCGAAGAGCACGGTCGTGGCGATCACGCTGTGGTGATGATCTTCTCGGAGTTTGGTCGTCGGATTCGGGACAATGGCAGTGGGACGGATCACGGCTCTGGCGGAGTCGCTTTCGTTCTCGGAAACCCGGTCAAAGGTGGGCTCTACGGAGAGTATCCGTCTCTCGACCCGAGCGAACAGCTCGAGGGTGATATGAAGTTCAACAATGACTTCCGTGGGATTTACGCAACGGTTCTTGACCAGTGGATGGGCATTAATCCGCAGGAAATCCTCAATAAAAATTACGAGCAATTCGACATGATTAGGCGGTAAGCCATGGCTAGCAAAGAAATAAAACTTATGGCCCACCTGATGCGTCGCGCTGGTTTTGGCGCATCGCGAGGGCGGCTCGATGAGCTGGTTGAGCAGGGTTATGACGAAACAGTTGAGAGCATGCTCAGCGCGATTGATCGACCAACTCGAATAACCGACAATTTGATTCGTCGATATCACCCTGAGTATTCGGGCATGATGGGCAACCAGTCGCCTAGCGGTAACTGGATGTACCGCATGGTTTCGACCGACGCACCGTTGCGGGAGAAGGTCGGTCTAATGTGGCACGGCATGTTTGCAACAGGCTATTCGAAGCTTGCGAACGGCAAGGTGCTGCACGATCAGATCAGGATGTTTGAGCGACATGGAATGGGTAGTTTCAAGAATCTGCTTATGGAACTTTCGAGAGATCCGGCGATGATCATGTGGCTGGACAATTCGGAGAACCACAACGGATCCGTGAATGAGAATTACGGACGGGAGTTGTTGGAGTTGTTCTCGATGGGAGTTGGCAACTACACCGAGCACGATGTGAAAGAAGCAGCACGGGCGTTCACAGGATGGACGATTGGCAACACCGAGTACATGACGCTGAAAAGTGCACGTGACTCGGTGTGGCCGTACGGTCGTCTGTCGTTCCATTTCGAATACAAAGAGCACGACCACGATAATGGCGAAAAAGAATTTTTGGGTCATAAAGGCAACTTGAACGGTGAAGATATTGTCGACATCATTTGCAAGCAGCCGGCAACTGCGGCGTTTTTATCGAGGCACATGTACAGCTTCTTCGTCGCCGACGAACCGCCGGTGCCGGAGTGGCCATACAAAGAACCGCGTGATCCGGAAGCTATCGCTGCGTTGTCGAAGGTTTACTTTGACAGCGATTACAACGTCGAGGAAATGCTTCGATTCCTATTCAAATCAGAATTCTTCAAGTCGGAACAGGCGCGCTATCAGCGGGTGAAGAGCCCTGCCGAATTAGTAGCGGGCGTTCTGCGATTAACGGGCGAATTCGATCGCCCAAAGGTGGATATGAACCCGACGAACTTGCAGTCGACTTACATGGGGCAATGGCTGTTGAACCCGCCTTCTGTCGAGGGTTGGCACTGGGGCACGGAGTGGATCGATTCGGGTGCGCTTGTCGAGCGGGTGAACTTCGCTTCGGAGCGGCTTGGCAATATCGAAAGTCCTGGTGTACAGACGCTGATCGATCGAATCCTTTCAGACAGTAACGGTGGGTTAAATGCTGAGGAACTGGTCGAACGCGCACTTGATGAGTTGTCGGTAGGTGACATTTCGGACAAGACACGATCCGCGCTCGTCGAGTTCGCAGAGGTTCAAGTCAACCAGTCGGACTCAGGCAACGCAGGTCCTGAACAGGTGGCCAATGTGTTGAAACTTGTTGGTGCAACTCCGGAGTTCCAGAGAGCCTAGTTGGCGGAATTTTTCTATGACTACAACAGCACAACCCAGAACTGCACGACTTACTTACAACCGCACGATTGGCGTGGCAGCAATGCAGGGTCGCGGCTTCTACTATCCGTGGTCCGTCGCAGTAGCGGCCGACGGCACGTATTTTGTGCTTGGTCGGGGTTCTGACAGCGACCCTCGCGGTGTGCGTATGGTGGCGATGAACCTTGAGGAAGAGTATTTCGGCACATTCGGTTCTTTTGGCGAAGGCTCGGGGCAGGCGATATGGAATGCGTCGACTGCGATAGATAGTCAACAACGGCTGTTCACCAGCGACGATCATATGAACCGCATTCTGGTTCGTACGCTGGACGGCGAATTGCTCGATACGTGGGGCGAAAGTGGAACTGGTGAAGGCAAATTGAACGGTCCGAATGGACTTGCTTTTAATTCGAAAGACGAACTGTTGGTGAGTGATCACCTGAACGGCCGGGTTCAGAAATTCACCGGAGATGGGAAGCATCTCGCTACGATCGGTGAGTTCGGATCGGGCGATGGCCAGTTGAATTTGCCGTGGGGTCTTCACGTCGATGCCGACGATAATCTTTATGTTGCGGACTGGGGCAATGATCGAATCGTGAAGTTTTCTTCTAGCGGCGAGTTTCTTGCCAATTTCGGCTCGGTAGGGCGCGGGGAAGGCGAATTCGATGCACCTTCGGATGTTTGCGTTGATTCTGATGGCTACATGTATGTTGCCGATTGGGGCAACCAACGGATCCAGGTGCTAGACGCAGACGGTGGGTTCGTAGAACAGAACGAGGGTCAGGCTACGATTTCAAAGTGGGCACAGGATTTCTTGGACACGAATGTCGAAGAGAGTGCGGCGCGGGATGCAGCCGATCTGGATATGGATCTTATGTTCAACACTGACGACCCGCATGAGCGATCGGCTCACATCGAGAAGTTGTTCTGGGGCCCGACTTCGATAGCGCTCGACAATGATGGTCACGTTTTGGTTGTTGATAGCAACCGGCATCGCTTGCAGGTCTTCGACGTTGTGACGTCTGCCTGATCTTTCCGACTCCGCGCGAAGTTACGTTTGGCGACTTGATAAGCTCGCCTGGAATTCCGTTCTATTTGGAGATTGACGTAACAAAAATAACGTATTCAATGCAGTCGGCGTTATTTCTGCAAAGTTACTCTCAGAACTCAGTGCCGGGGCAGAATAGCATCGTTCCTCATTCACTGAGGAGATCTTGTTCATGGCCTGTCCGCATTGCCTATCTACGTCCGTTTCCAAGAGAAAATGTCGAACCTCTCTTGGCTATAGGACTTTCTATTGCCGAGACTGTGATCGGCGGTTCAACGAACGTTCAGGCACACCTTTCAATGATCTCCAATTCCCGAACGACATCGTCTTACTCACTGTTTTCTGGCGGCTGAGATACAAGCTAAGATTTCGTGATGTCGCTCAACTAATGTTGCAGCGTGGATTCGAATTCAGCTACGAAACGATCAGGATCTGGGAGTTTCGATTTGCACCGCTGGTTAGTGAAAACCTTCGTGCTAAACGTCGAGGTGTGGCAGGTCGTTCCTGGTATCTGGACGAGACATACATCAAAGTCGGCGGTCGGTGGCGTTATCTCTATAGAGCCATAGATCGAGAAGGAAACCTGCTCGATTCGATGCTGAGTGAGCACCGAGATAAGCATGCCGCACGACGTTTCTTGCGACGCCTGATCGACAATGCAGTACGGAAACCGTTACGGATGACGACGGACAAACATCCTGCCTACACGAAGGCAATTCGTTGGATCGTCGGACGTAAAGTCTTGCATCGACACAATCAGTATTTGAATAATCGAATGGAGCAGAATCATCGAGGAATCAAGCAACGCTATTACCCGATGCTCGGCTTCGCCAAGTTCGAGTCTGCTAGCCGGTTTTGCACGGCATTCGATGAGTTGAGAAATTATTTAAGAGTCCAGACCACGGGTAGCGAGCATGTTCCAGC
>CAVOCL010000214.1:0-4314 GCA_963694185.1 Dehalococcoidia bacterium | reverse complement strand
GTGATCAGCCGCAAGTCGGAGTACCCGTTCGGCGTTCCTTCGAACACCAATCGTGTGATCAAACGGTTCGACGAAGCCTCGCATAACAGCGAGTCCAACTGCTCACGCGCCTCACGCGAAAACCGGTTCAATGTGTGGCTGTGGTAGATGTTCGTTGGCTGGCCACCGGGGAGTTCTGACAGCATCTCGGGCAGCAATTCCAACGCATCCCCTGCGATGATTTTCGGGGGGGGAACTTTCGAGCGACGTTGACAGCATCCGAAAACAGCTGACGATTATCTGAATGCTCAGGAAATATCAGTGCCCGTAGCCAGTTCATCGACTTCTCATCGTCCACATCGACAAGATCGAGTTCGATGCCGAAATTCATGGCGATTTTCAACTGGGATGCACTGGGAATATTCCGTGACTTACCCCGCATTTCGGTAGTGATCACAACTTTTGAACCTGGCTCCCCGAACGGAACTTCGGTCTTGTACTGATACTTGTACTTGTGCCACAGCAACGTGAGACCAGCACTCGCACCTATCTCGATATTCGAGAACGCCTGCCCGCGTGATCGCTCAGCAACCGCTGCCAGTCCTAGCAACAATACGGCGAACCGTCTGACCACGTTCGACTGCACACGGCGGGTCTTCATCAGTTGCTCGATTTCGCTCCGATGTAACAACACGAAATCTCGGAACAGTTCGAATAATCCGGCCTGAATATCACTCCCGAATTTCGTCGGGTACGTCGCAAGCAACTCTGGACTAGCACCTTGATCCAAAAGAAATCTGACTGATGCAAAAAGCAGGTTTGGAGTCGGCTGTCCCTTACCGGCAACGGTAGCTACCGACAGCAATTCCTGATCATCCGCCACTCTCGTTGCAAGATATGCGTAGTGCGGCGACATTTCAGGAACTTGAACCTCACCAAAGTCGCGGAACAGATTCGATTGACGAGTTATTTCTGGATTCATGCTGGTCATTCACGCTCAACCGAATCGAAGCCTTTCAGCAGTTGTGGCCATTTGAGCACCGATAACCCAACGGCAATGAGCCCAAACACTGCGTACCCGCTGACGGTCACTTTCACGCCGTACTGTTCTATCAGCCAGCCGCCGACTACGAGTCCCATCGGTAGACCGTAAACAGCGAGCATTCTTATGCCCATAATCCGGCCACGCATTTCAAATTTGGTGAACGTCATGAGAACGACCGACATCGAGATCATGCAGAAACTAATTGATGCGCCTATCAACGCGAGTAGAGGCAGTCCAACGGCGTCTGAGTCGGTTTGGCCGAACAAGATCAGCAGCAGATACCAGCCAACCATGGTGAACATCATGAATCGTTCGGGGCGCCGTGAATTCACAACCGATGCCATCAACATCGAGCCAACCAGTGACCCCACGGCAAACACAGAAACCATCATGGCCAGACCGTTTTCGTTGTGCCCGTAGACATCCTTCGCCACTGCTGGCAATAGACCGTTTGTTAATGGGAATGCGGTCAAATTTACGAGGAACGCCATGAACATGATCGGCTGGATCACTGGCGAGCCGGCCATGTACTTCATGCCCTGTTTCATCTCGGTGAACGGATTTACGTGTTCTACTGCAATCTTCGAACGAACCGAGCTTATTCCGAGAGCAAAAAGCACACTGAATGCGTAGAAAGCAGTGACAGCAACGTAGGCCCAGCCGAGTCCTAGTCGGGAGAGCAACGTTGCACCAAGCAGCGCGCCAACAATTCGTGCGGAGTCTTGCGTAGTTCTGGCGAGACCCGATGCGTTCATCAGCAGCTCACGAGGCACAGTGTCGGCGATGAGCGACTGACGCAAAACGTTGTCGGACGATCTGAGTAGCCCGCTGATCCCTGCGATTACGAATATGTGCCACGGTTGCAATAGGTCTGTCGCAACCAGTATCAGCAGCGTGAGAGCCGATAGTCCCGCCCCTGCTCGAAGTATCACCAGCAATAGCTTGCGGCTCATTCGATCGGCCAGAACGCCTACTAACGGAGCCGTGAGAGTACCTGTGAATCTGAGTGCTCCGAGAAGCCCCAAGAGGAACGGCGAGTCGGTGGCGACCAGGATGTACCAGCCGAGAATCAGAGTTTCCATCTCTGATCCCCAGGTCATCATCGAATCGGACGACCACTGGAAGCGGAAGCTGCTAATTCTGAATGCTGCTAGCGGCGTTACTCGAACTGCAGGTTCTCTCGGCGCACGCCTAATGGGACCAGAACCAGAATCCGTAGACACGGATGCGTCAGTAGACGATGAAGATTTCGCTGTCCGCGAATCGGACGAAGGTCCACTCGAACTTCCTGATCCGTCAGCTACCATCGATTCGTGAAATATCCTTTGCCGAACATGCCAAACACACTTGGTGCGAATCGTAAGTTCGCCGCACTGTTCGTTTCGCTGTTGGCATTCTTCGTTCTTGCAGCGTGCGGTTCGAACTACCCGGCGCCAGTATTCATCAATTCACCCGATTGCGACGATCTGATGCATGGCGTGCTGCCCGTAACAGACCTTACTCTCTCAACCGATGGGATCGACATCGCTCTACAGGCCGAAATGGCCAATAATTCCAGCAAGCGAACACAAGGTCTCATGTGCCGTGAGTCGTTTCCGCCAGATACTGGAATGTTGTTCACTTACGAATCTGATCGCACGAGCGGATTTTGGATGTACAACACGTACGTTGCTATCGACATCTTGTTCATCGATTCTTCTGGCAATGTCGTCGATAAAATCGCCATGATGCCCTGCCCTCGAGAAGAGCTAGCAGACGATGATTGGAAGGTGAAGTGTGCTACCGACGCAAACGCGTACATCCCAAGTGATGAGTGGCGCTACTCACTGGAACTTCCGGCTGATTGGCTGTCGGACCAGAACATTGGCGATGCGATTGTCCGTAGCATGAACGTTTCGTGGCCGGAGTTTGAGATGGATGAGCCGACAGCGGAGTAGGTTTGCCTACACACGGACGGTCCGAGCGAACTCGGATATTCAGAGAAGATAGGAAACGCACGAGAATTGGCTAATCGC
The DNA here is from genome assembly GCA_963694185.1 of Dehalococcoidia bacterium. Classification (GTDB taxonomy): domain Bacteria; phylum Chloroflexota; class Dehalococcoidia; order Lucifugimonadales; family Lucifugimonadaceae; genus Lucifugimonas. The sequence goes on along the minus strand of CAVOCL010000214.1, from coordinate 1,275 downwards.
ACGCAAAAAGCAGTCCTGGCAGTAACCGACGGACTTGGATTCAGCAGGGATCGATCGAAGGATGTGGTCGACGCCGTTTGGGCGAGCCTCGCTCCGGAAGACCGGGAGTTGCTTGAAGCTACCGCCGACAGGATTGGTCGCGACTCAAGCTGGGCGAAGAATCTTCTCTACCCGGTTCATGTCGAGTCGCTGGATGCCGACACGCCAACTAGCGAAGCGCTGGCTTGGATATCCGATTCTCAGCTTTGCCGTGGGTTCTTGAACGCCGATCTGATTGAACGGATCGAATCGCTGGTAGAATCTACAGCCGATGAGCAGCGCTACGTTCCGTGGGCTTCAGGAGCACGAAATCTGTGGGCACTACGGAACGATAATGTGTCGATTCCAACGAGTGCTGCCGGGATATGGGCGGGATTCGAAGATCTCGACCCAGCGGTTCAGGGCAACTCTGAAACTGGCCATCAGCAGATCGGAAACACCGAACTAGCTCCGCAACTGCCACTCGAAATAACCAACTCGATCGCTAGTGGCGAGTTTTTTAAAAACCCTGCGCTGAACGCCGTAATTAGTTCGGCGAAAGAACGCGGAGCGACGATTAGCTTTTGCTTCTTGCTTTCCGGTGTAGGTGGTGCCGACGGCCGGGTTCACAGTGCATGGAATCACCTTGAGGCATTTCTTGAACTGATATTTGAACGGCACGGTGTTTCACCCGACAAGGTTCAGATGCAGGCGATTCTCGATGGTCGTGATTCAGCGATGGATAGCTCGATAGTTTCGTCTGAAGGCTCAGGTGATTTCCTTGGGCAGCTTCAAACGCTTTTGGGCAAGCACAATGCCGAGTCATCGCTGGCGTGGGTGGTTGGGCGTTCAACTGCTATGGACCGAGACTACCGTGAACAGGCAGCAAGAACCGACTTCAAGCTACTAGTAGCCAGTGAAGGCGAGCAGGTTGACGGCTTTGATGAAGTGCGTTCCATCGTTGCGGGGGTTCACGAGTCGGGCAAAACCGATCAGGATATCCCACCGATTTCGATCCTACGCACCGACGGCTCTATGCCGAAGATTTCAGAAGGCGATGCCTTCGTCGACCTCAACTTCAGGTCAGATCGTCAACGTTCAAAAATCGCGTCGCTCGCGGGTGCGCGTGGATTCCTCGAAGCTGAAGGTGAATCTCGTGGACGTAATTGGGAAGGCTCGTGGATCGACCACAACCTGAACCTCGACATCTGCGCAATCGCTGAATACCACCCGATCTTCGAAGCGGAATTCGATGTG
>CAVOCL010000213.1:0-4314 GCA_963694185.1 Dehalococcoidia bacterium | reverse complement strand
GGCTTGTTGCGTGATGCTCCGCACCGGCAGAGTGCTGCACGATTTCCTTCGAGTACGGTCTTGCCGTCCCTGTTTACGATTTCGACGTTGCCTGCGATACGGAGCGGCCCGTTGCGCCATGATCTGATGGTTGGGATTTCTTCGGCTTCTTCTGAATCACTCGTTTCGCCGTTTGCACGTTCGTATCGAAGCGCGCCGCTTGGGCACTTGAGCACGGTTTCGGCGACTTGATCAGGGTTGGCATTTTCGAGATTTATCCACGGTCGTGCTCGGACATCGAACACTTCAGGCAGTCGATTCAGGCACTCGGCGACGTGGATGCACAACGATGCGTCGAAGCTGACGGTGATTCCGCTTCCGGTGTATTCGCGTCGGCGGGATTTTGGCTTAGGGCTGAGGAATTCTTCTTCTGACGATCCGCTTTCAGCGCCGAAATCGGACGGCTGATGTGAGTTGTCGCAAAACGGCTTGGCGTTCGAAAAACCGCACCTGCAGAGCCGAGCCTTACCGCGTGTCGGCAGCTCGTTGCGCCCCGCATCGATGAGCTTGATTTGGCCATCGATCAGTAACGGGCCATCTTCAGATTCGGTAATTTTTACTTTGGCCATTTTTATTTCGATATTTTTTCGGATTGGTCGTGTTGATATTACAGGCGGCGACAGGTGGCAACGAATCGGTGACTGTCTTGCTGAACTTGATTCAGTACCTCGGTTGTCTTGGATACGGGATAGAGGTTTGCGAATAACGCTGCAATGGGGGGAGAAAGATACTGAAATAAATTCAGCATGACAGTGGGCGTGGAGTCAGCATGACAGTGCTTGCGTGGGTTCAGAATGGCAGCGCTTGCCTGTGGGGTTGTTGATGTTTTCTCCCGGAGGCGAGGATTTTGGTGAGGGGAGAGTGCTGACGTCGAATCCTTCTGAGTGATTTCTCCCTCTTCCCAACCTTCTCCCCAGCGGAGAAGGGGTATTCCTCCGAGACTCAGCGTCCCACCTACCCCCAATCCCTTGAATGGAACTGTGGGATCGACTCCGGAATAGGCGTTATTGTTTCGACGACTATGTTCATTGTTCCTTCTCGGCGGGAGACTGTGCCGGTGGCGAGGAGTAGCGACTCTTTGATCTGTAGTTTGAAGCGTTGGTACATCGTTGGCCAGATGATCAGGGGCGAGTGGCCGAACTCGTCTTCCAGGGTGATGAAGACCGTCTTGCCGTTTGGCTTCTGGCGTCGGATCACTAAGCCCGCCACCGAAATTCGATCACCATTGGCGTAGTTTCTTACCTCTTCGCTTCGTATTACGGTTGAAGGCAAGTGCGGTCTGATCTTCTCCATCAGGTGGCTCTGTGGGTAGACGCCCGTTGCCGAGTATTCGCCAATCATCCGATCCCAGCCCGATTCTTCTGGCAACGCCACCATGTCCTGCTCGACCGGCATTTCGAACGCCAACTGACGTGTGCCGTCCTTCTTTTCGCCACGGGGTCGATATCTCAAGCCCGACTCCCAGCGTAAATGCCGTCGATCGGCAATCGTCGGCGGATCACGATCAGGGTCGGCTATTTCATCGAAGTGATCGAGCGCACCGGCGGCTGATAAGTGATCGAGAATCTTCTGCTGAACCCCGGTTCTCGACATGAAGCTTGCCAACGAAACGAACTCTCCGGCCTCTGCTCGTGCCGCAAGAATCGGCCCGGCTGTAGCCGCCCTAAGCTTTGATACATGCGTTAGCCCCATCCGTAGTGCACCATCTTCGATAACGGCCTTCTCACCACTCAAATTTACATCTGGACCCAGCACCTTCACGCCATGCCGCACGGCATCTTCTTTTAGCGTTTCGAGATTGTAGAAGCCCATAGGCTGGTTGTTGAAAAGTCCGACGAAAAATTCCAGAGGCCAGTAGTGCTTCAGCCACGACATTTGATACGCCGTCACGCCAAACGCGAAAGCATGCGCTTCTGGAAACTGGTAGAGACCGTGAAACTTGCCGAAAATGCGCTCGGCGGCGTCGGGCGGGACACCGTTTTCGAGCGCACCGGTGATGAATTTTTCCTTCCAGTGGGCGATGTGGCGTTCATTGTTCCGGCGGGTGAACGCTCTGCGCATCTGATCGCCCTCGACGGCGCTCATGCCCCCGACGTGCATGGCCAATTCGCCAAGCTGATCCTGGTAAAGCGGCACGCCGTAGGTTCGCCCAAGTGCCGGTTCTTCCAGCGGGTGATCGAACTTCCAATCGGGGTCTTTGCCCATGTGTCGTCTGATTAACAGCGTCACGCCGTCGTTCACTCCAACGCCCGGTCGGACCGCCCCGACCTCCCACGCCATTTCCGTGAGGTTGCGTGGGCGCAGGCGCGTGACGGTCTGCATTTGGGCTGCTGATTCGATCTGGAAAACCCCGATCGTGTCGGCATTGTGGATATCGGCGTAGACGGCAGGATCTTCGAAATCTATGCGCGATATATCGACCCGCTCTTCGGTTCGTTTGCGAATGAGTTCGAGCGCTTCGGAAAGCTGTGATAACGCCCCGAGTGCCAGAAAGTCTATCTTCACGAAACCGGCGTCTTCGGAGGCGTTTTTATCCCACTGGCAGATGTAGCGACCGTCGATGGCGCTGCGTTGTAATGGCACGGTTTCGGATAGCGGGCGTGCTGAGAGGATCATTCCTCCAGGGTGTTGCGCCAGGTATTTGGGGAAGTGGTTTAGCTGCTGGGCGAGTTCAATGAGCATCCGCCACACGGGGGCGTCGACCCGGTCTCGAAACTCGGGGAGTTCTGCCATTTCTTTTGCCAACGCAGGAATCGAGCTGTGCCCATCGAGCCGCTTGTTGAGTCGGCCCAGATCGTCTTCCGCAATGCCCAACGCCTTGCCCAAATCACGCACTGCGCCACGGATTCGATAGGTAGAAATCATCCCCGTTAGTACGGCGCGCTCGTAGCCCCAGCGTTTGTGAATTCGCAGGATTAGCTCGGTACGTATTTCACGTGGGAAGTCGAGGTCTATGTCGGGTGGAGATAACTTTTCTTCGCCGGTCGTTTCTGGAAGGAAGCGATCGAGTCTTAGCCCGAATCTAAGTGGGTCGATGTGCGATAACCCGGTCAGATATCCGATCAACAGAGCCACCGACGAGCCGCGACCTCGACCCGGCGGGTTCTCTCCGAGAGGCAATCCCGGCTCGACGAGTCCGAGGTCTTCCTGTACTTCTCGGGCGATCCTGATGATGTCGTAGTACTGCAGCAGGAAGCCGACCAATCCGTGCTTCTCCAGCAGTTCGAACTCCTTGTCGAGTCGTGCAGTTACCTCCGGCGTGACGCCGCCGTATCGACGCACGGCTGCCTCTTTGCAAATTTTCCTTAGGTAGGTCGATTCGGTGTGGCCGGGCGGCAGGAAATCGTATGAAGGGAAGTCGTAAATGGCGTCGGAAGTAATATCGAACTCGCACCGTTCAGCGATTCTCACAGTGTTCTTGATCGCTTCGGGGTGTTCGTTGAAAAGCACGCTCATTTCTTCGGGCGATTTCAGGAAAAACTGATCGTTGGGTCGGCGTTCCCGGTGGCTGGCTTCGAGCGACTTGTTGTGCTTGATGGCGACGAGCGCATCGTTGAGTCGGTGGCGATCTCGAACGTGGTAGTGGGCGTTGTTTGTGGCGACGATCCCTATTTGCAGGTCTTTGGCGATTGCGGCCATGTGGCGGTTTCGCTGAACATCGCCCATGACGAGATTTTGCTGCAGTTCAAGGAAGAAATTTTCCTTGCCAAACGCCTTGACGTATTTATGTGCGGCGTTTTGAGCGGAGTCGATGTCGCCTTCAGTTACGAGCTGCGAAATCTCGCCTCGTCGGCAGCCGGATAGGCAGATGACCCCTTCGGCATGATCGGCGAGTAGGGCGGGATCGAGATGCGGGTCGTTGCGCTCTTCGGCGTCGATGTGTGCGCTTGTTGTAAGCAGCGAGATGTTCCGGTACCCGGTGGCGTTTTCGGCGAGGAGGGTTATGTGCGGACGTTCGTGCGGTTCGTGTTCGGTGCCAGAAGGCTCGTTCAACCCGTGGGTGAAGGTTAGTTCGATGCCGATGATGGGCTTGATGCCCAGTTCTTTGGCTGCTTGCGCGAATTCCATGACGCCGCTGACGTTGTCGTGGTCGGTGATAGCGAGGGCGGTGAGTCCGAGCTGTTTGGCGGTGAGCAGGAGATCCCACACTTCAGATGCGCCCTCCTGAAACGAGTAGTTGCTATGAGCATGCAACTCCGCATAGCCACTTGTGGCGTTTTCTGCGACAGGGGCGATGTTGGCTGAGTCGATAGAGTTGTGCCGCTGGTTACTGGT
>CAVOCL010000212.1:0-4324 GCA_963694185.1 Dehalococcoidia bacterium | reverse complement strand
AATCCGAGCATCAACTCGCCAATAGGGTTCAACGGCCAGGGCTCGGCCTTGTCAATGTACTCGTTACTGTCGACACCCCAGATTTCCGCCGGGGCGGCCTGAGCCCCAACGCCACGTGTGCCTATGTCGAGTCCGGCGCCAACTCCGATTTGATTGCGAGGAAAACGGCAGACCTCTACGAAAGCCTTCACCGCAGCGGCGTTTTCAGCATGGCAAAGTAAGATGCCATGAACACCGCGACCAAGTATTTGGCGGAACTGCCAGGTGTTGTAGCGGATTGCTTCTTCACTTTCGCCGATAACAGGTGCTTCCACAATCACCGTGGGAGTCCTATGACCTGATCGAGTTGGTCCGCCTTCGACAAGCCCTCTCATGAACTGATCGAGTCCGGCCATATCGAAGGGCCCATGTTCCATACCAAGGTTGATGTAGTCGGCCTCGGTCGCAGATTGGGCTATGCCGTTTTCAAAGGTGAGTTCAAGACCAGAGTGGCTTCCGAAATAAAATGTAGGTTGATCTTGCAATAGCAATTCGATCACGCGGTTGATGCGAGTCATGGTCTGGATACTCCAGTGTTTGTTGAATTCAGTTCCGTCCCGTGCGTTATATCACCGAAGGCGACCGGTTGCCCCACGTCGACACAGCGGCGTGCAGACTGCGCGTCGTGGCTTGGTAGCGGTGGTTGGGTCGTACTGATATGGGTGGATGACTTGGTTAGCTAGGTCGTTATTCGTGGACGACCCACTGCTCGACTTCAGCATGGTCAATCAAAGCACCTAATCGGCCAAAAATACTTTCAAATTTCTTTCCAGTGGCTTCATCTGCCATCGTGTCATCCAGCATTGATTCCAAGCTTGCCAAAGAATCGACTTCAATTTCTGACACGACTCGGTCTGTTCGACCGCTCTGGTAGTCCGACATCACTCTGAACTTGACCGTTGGATTGGATTCTTTGATCAAGCTATACATTTCATTCGCCCAACTGATCAATTCGTCGGCAGCACCGACTTTTCCATAGAACACTCGCCGTTGAATAATTGTCATGGTGTTTCTCCTTTAGATGTGGCCACATCATAGACGAACCAGCCATCTCCATCTCATGAGGTTGCTTAAGTCCACGCAGCGCGCGTGCAGGGTAAACGGTGGCTAAACGCTAGGTGCGCTGCGGTTGGAGTGATCTGACAGAGCCGTAGTTGTTGGAACGGCTGTGGCGGTAGCCTAAGGAATCGATGTTGGCCCGGGACCTTGGATCAGCACCGTTGCTGCGTCAATAGATTCGCCGACGAGGTCGATTCGTACTCTGAGGATGACGGAGTCTTGCGACTGTCTGCGAGGCGGTAGCTGTTGAAGATGATGGAGTTGAGGTCGGATCAGATGCGCGCGTGCACGCCACGACTAGAACTACGCCGGCCAGCAAAGCCAATCGCCAGAACGTCAACATAATCGACATCGTACTCGTGCGAAAAAGGCGGCTTTGAGACCGTGAACGAGTTAAGTACGATCAGATATCAAGAGGCACTCAGTTTTAACTTCTCACACATTATTGCTCTACATTTTCAGTCAGAAATGTAAAAAGTCAGTTGCCTGAGACAGACTTCGGAATTCTCGTTAGCCGAGCTTTGCCAGCTTGGTGTAACGGCCGCCGATTAGCCATTCGCCGGAGTAGATGTTGCCTGCGGGGTCGGTGGCTATGCCGTGGGGACTATTGAATTTGCCTTCTTCGAGAACCGTTGAGCGAGCCACATTGCCTGAATCATCGAGTCCATTTGGCCAGCCGGGCACATCATCAGGGCTGTTGCGCTCGACTCGGGCGATGGCTTCGTTCTCACCGATGAACGTTACGAACTCGTCGTTGGTGTCGAACATGGCTAACCTTGCTCTTAATTCGCCGACGATGATGTTGGATCCGTCGATTGCAAAGCAACTGGGGCTGGTGAGAAGCCCTTTTCCGAACGTCCGTTTGTACTTGCCTTCGAGGTCGTAGACCTGGACTTGCCGGTTGGTGCGATCAGCGACGTAGAGTTCGGGATCGTCGCTACGATAGTCGACCCATATTCCGTGCGGACAATCGAATCGTCCGCCTTCGCCCTTTTCGCCAGTAATCGTCTGAATGTAGTTTCCGTCCGCGCTGAAACGGTGCACCAGGCTCGCCCCGTAGCCGTCGGTGATCCATACATCGCCGTTTCCGCCACGTGTGGATTCGAATACTGAAACGGAGGTCGGAGCGAAATCACCGTCGTCGTAAGCCGAATGGGGCGGAGCCGTTATCTGCTGTATTCGCTCGCCTGTCGCTACGGATACTCGCACCGCCTGACCACCCCATTCGCCCTGTGTAGGTTCATATGCTCCGTTTGTTTTGACATTTTTACGACCGGGGTCGGCGATCCATAAGAACTGCTCACCGTCGACATTGGCCAAAGTAAGTTGGTGTGCTTCTCGAACAGGAATCTCGAATGATCTCAGTAACTTGCCGCCCTGATCGAGCACCATGGCGAGCGACTCGGCGGGGTGGATAGCGATCACGTCTCCGGAATCGGTAACTGCCATACCGTGGTGCGCCCAACCGGATGTTGCGCTTTCTTGATTTGGGATTTCTGCCCAATCTGAAATCCACTCATATTCAAACGGGCTATTCCCAATTCGCAAGACCTGACTCCTATTCGATGTGATTAATCTCGGGAGCGCCTATTCTATGTTTCGAAGTCGTCTGGGCACAATGTTGATCATCTGTGCCCACATAGATATAGTATTTCGCAATCGCGCACATCTAGACCGAACGCACTGGAGCGAAACATATGGTCACAGCGAACAAAACACTTACCGAGCAGTTTGCCGAACAGGGCTTTGTGAAAGTCGAAGGAGTGCTCGATCCCGAAACGGTGCTTGACCCGATTATTGAGGAGTATCGCGGGGTTCTGGATTCCCTGGCGGCTGATCTGTTCAATGACGGTACGATCAGTTCAGAATTCGCCGATCTGCCGTTTGATGAACGACTGATCAAGATCTACCAGGAGACGGGCCAGGCCCACAACCAGTACTTCGATTTCTCGTTGCCGTTCCAGGGTGTTCAACCGGATACTCCGTTCTGGGCGGGTCCGGCGGTGTTTAAAGCATTCACAAACAAGCGATTGCTCGATGTGGTTGAGCAACTGATCGGCCCGGAAATATACTCGAATCCGGTACAACACGTCCGAATAAAGCCGCCTGAGAAGTTACTACCGAAAAACGACCTTGGCATGCCGGTGATCGGTGCGACCGCGTGGCATCAGGACCATGGCGTTGTCACGGAAGAGGCGGACGAAACGAACATGATTACGACCTGGTTTTCGTTGACCGACACGCCTGTTGAGTCGGGTCCGTTGCACGTGGTTCCGGGGAGTCATCGTGAAGGATTGTTGACCCATTGCCTCGACTACGATGGCAACGGTCCGGAATTCCGGGGTGGTCGCCAAATTCCACAACGTTTGTTCGAAAATCAGGAGGCGATTCCGCTGCCGACCAAGCGCGGTGATGTCATATTCCTACACAAGCAGCTCGTTCACGGATCGCTCTCCAACGTGAGCGATCAGATTCGCTGGAGTTTCGATCTTCGTTACAACCCGATTGGCCAGAGTACTGGGCGCGAGATATTCCCGGGTTTTGTTGCAAGAAGTAAGACGAATCCCGATAACGAACTTCGAGATCCCGAACTGTGGCGCCGTTCATGGCTCGATTGCCGTACTCGGATGGCGAACCTCAATCAACAGGATATGGATGAGGTGTCATTCAGTCGGTGGGCTGATGGTCATCCCGATTGTGAAATGTAAGTGCAGCAGTTGAACCGCCCGGCGATGTGCTCCTGATACTTGGCCGGGTGCTTCTCATGTGGGCCTGTTGTTGGTAAGATGCGCGACTCGGCCACTTCCATTTCCACGAAAGAATTTATCCGCCATGGTCACCGCTCAGCACAAGCCATCGTTAATCGTTATCCAGCTTTCGGGTGGGAACGATGCGATGAACACGGTAGTGCCTTACACCAACGGGATTTATCACGATTCCCGAAAAGCGATCCACCTTACCGAGCACAATGTCATCGACCTGAACGGCACGCTGGGGCTGAGCCCGAGCATGGGTCCGATGAAAAGCCTGTGGGACGCCGGCAAGCTGGCTATTGTGCAGGGAGTTGGCTACCCGCAACCGAATCGATCGCACTTCCGCTCGATGGACATCTGGCACACTGCGGAATCGGATCACATCGCCAACAGTGGTTGGCTTGGTCGCACGATTCGTGAGCTGGACCCAGAAGCCAAGAACGTTATTACGGGCATCAATTTTGGTCGTGGTT
>CAVOCL010000211.1:0-4348 GCA_963694185.1 Dehalococcoidia bacterium | reverse complement strand
TCGCTCACTAAGTATGAGTTTTCGGTTGATCAACTCAGGGCATGTACTGGTCGATTCCTTCGGTAACCGGTGCTGGGCCAGACGGGAACACCGCTGTCTTGGCTCTATCGGCTCCGACAACCAGGATGTAGCAGTCATCGGCATCGTTCATGATCGGTACAGTCACTTCAAGCAGTTGTTGCTCAGTAAGCTTCTCGAGCCACTTCCAATGATCGTGAACTCTCGCTTCGCCTTCAAGAGGCATGTACTGCATTAGTTTTCCGATGCTGCCTCTCGCATGTTCATGGATGTACTCTTTCGCCTCTTGCTTCGAGAATCCTTGAGTGCCCACAGGTCTTGCCACGTCAGGGGGCATGAGTATCAGTCGCTCCTGTCCGCTTCTGGGGCTTTGCAGGCTCATCGTTCCGAACGTCAAACCGTAAGCAAGGTTCTTAAGCAATCCTTTGGCAGTGTGATTCCCTTGATCTTGAACATCGAGTTCGCCGTCGGTTACGAAAACGCTAACCGTGCTTTCGCCAGCCTCGAAGCCCTGATCGACATGGAAAGGCTGCCATGGACTGGCGTCTTCGTTTTCTGCGATGCACTGAATGAACTTGCGTGAAGTTCCAATCGTGTCCATGTCCATCTTGTTCAAGTACCAGTGACCGATATTTCGGAAGCAGAGAGCGAACGCACGCCCGATCAACGTGTTGATCTGGTTGTCGCGCCCCGGCCCAAGCGCCGATCCCGGATTAAGCCCGAGCTGCTTGGTGGCAGGTCCATTAACGATAAGCAGTGGTGCCTGGGGGCTTGTCGACATGAGCAACGACTTGCCGCCCTGCCCGCCAAGCTTAGACAACGCCTTTACTGCGGCGATAACTACTGGAAGATGCTCGGGTTTCGCCCCGGCCATCACCGAGTTAATCGCAATTTTCTCGACCGTCGCTACCCCAAATCCTGGAGGCATATCGCATACAACGTGGTCGGGTGGCAGATTCGTGCCCTTCAACATTTCGGCTACGGCCTCGGGAGTTGCGGGCTGAAGGAACAGTCCGTCGCCGAGATCTTCGTTAATGAATTCTTGATTCATCTTCAGAATCGAGTCGTAGCGGTCTTCACCCTCGTATCGGCGCGTGTCGACTGCTTCCGTTTCCTCGCGGGCGTCAATCGATGACGTGAGCGATCCAACCAGATCGTCGATAGCATCTTCCGTCTGCGTTCGGCAGGTTTCGGGGTCGAGGTTGCGATAAATATGCGGCACCACGACCCACTGAAGGTCAGGCATTCCAAATGCTCGAGAACTGGCTACTGCGTCGCTTTCAAAGCGACCAGAAACAATGGCAACACCTGGCTTGCCCATTTTCTCGACCATAATCATGTCGTGGATCATCCACGACGCGCAGGTTCCTCAGTCGGCTGTGGCGCCGATTACAACGTCACACTCCTCCCCTGCTTGCTTCACAATCGCTGGTGGCGTCGGATAGTTCCCGCCTGTGTAGAAATTGACGCTGACGTTGTCGTAGCGTTCCTGAAGCATTTCGCCCGCTCGTTTGAGAGCAATATCGCCCCCGTGCGTGCCACTCCAAATCAGCCCAACCATTTTGTTATTGAGCGAGTTGGGGCGATTACTGGCGCTGATAGCGTTGAGCACGCCACGTTGCACGGCAACCGGATTACTAACTTCGAGAAGATGCATCATTGCGTCCTTTTGACTCTTCGGCGTCTCGGCTAAAGACTGGGTTTGCTTTGTGGCGGCAGGATAGCACCGATGGCACTCGGCTAGCGGCAGGCATAAACTCGCACCGCGTTTTCGTTCGTAAATATCAACGTCGGTGCAATTGCCGTGCACATGGAGCCTGTAATGAAATTTTTAGGAGTCGATCACATCGACATTATCGTGAGTGATCTTGAACAATCGATTGCGTACTACCGCAAGTACGGCATGAGCCCTGAAGGCACGGTCGATGACGGAGAGACTGTGTTCTTGTGGAACGGTGATGATGAAAGACCAGTACGGATCGAACTGCACAAGCAACAGGAAGGGCAGACGCTGGGAATAGATCATCTTTCATTCCTTGTTGATGATCCTATCCAGGCTCAAAAAGAGATCGAGTTTCTGGGTGGTGTGGATTTCCTGTTTGAGCCGTTCGAGAACCAGCAGTCGGGTCGGACGATATCGAACAGCTACGACCCGGACGGGGTGCAGATTCAGATGGCGCGGCAGACGGGTCCCGGCACCTACAAGAATTGGGAATAGATCGACATGGCTGATTCGAGCGAACGGGCTAGAAGCCGCACTTTTAGCGGTGCTGCCAAAACGGTTATCACGCCGCCGGTTGGCTACCCAATGGGCAACTGGGGACTTCGCCAGGGAGTTGCGAGGGGTATTCATCGAGACATCCACGCACGAGCGGTAGTCTTCGAACGCGACGGACTTTCACTGGCGATAGTTTCACTGGAAATCGCAGGGCTCACATCTGAAACGGTTCAGGCGATAAAGGGTCGGATACTTCAGGTGGCAGGGATACCTGTCGACAACGTATTACTGAACTTCACGCACAATCACACTTCACCCGACACGATTGTTTCGCTGCCACGGGAGTGGATGACGTGGACGACGTGGCTCGCCGATCAGGTGGCTGGGGTTGTGTTTAACGCGGCGAATCGGGCAGTTTCGGCCTCGATTGGCGCAGGGCTTGGTTCATTTGATGGGTGGACGGTGAATCGCCAGTATCCAGACAAATCGATCGACACCGAAGTTGGTGTGATGGTTGTTAATGACGATAAGGGTGTGCCGATCGCCCGCATCGTGAACTTTGCGTGCCATGGTGTTGCCGATGGCGGTCAGTATCTCGAATGGTCGGGTGATTTCGCTGGCGAAATGTCGGCTGAAATCGAGGACCGACTGGCCGGCGTGGTGGCGATTTATTTACAGGGAGCCGCGGGTGATATTCATCCGTTCGACTGGTGGTTCGGCAACAATGCGTCTGAACATCTTCATTCGCATGAGGACACTGCACTTATAGGTACGAGTCTGGCGAAGGAAGCGTTGGCGATTGCGACCCAGGTGAACACATCGCCCGATGCTACGCTCGGTGTTGTGACTGCTGCTGCTGAACTACCACGCCACCAGGTGAATTGGTCGCTGAACGAGGCACTGGAGAACCGGTCACATCTAAAGGAAACACTCGGCGAATACTCAGGCGAAACGTGGCTGCCCGGAACAACCACGGCTAACACGGCCGAACGCCATCCTGAACTCTACGGCTGGGGCAACAACGAAGTAGGGCTGGTCACTAACCAAAACCAGCCAGCCGTTTCGATTTCCATAAGAGGATTCAGCATTGGCGATACGTTGATCTCGGCTCATGCTGGCGAGCTTTTCAACGAGCTAGGAACGGGCATCAAGGATGCGTTTACTGATCGACGGCCATGGGTTGCCAGCTATTGCGATGAATACATTGGATACATCTCATCCCGACAGCCTCACGAAGAAATCAAGGTGATACCTGTAACTGAGATTGTCGACATGAAAAAGTATCGACGCTACTACGGAACCACAACGAGTCCATACGCTCCAGAAGCTGGCGAAGCACTCGTCAAAACAGCAATCGAAGTCCTAAACAAGCTCTAATCGAAACGAAATTTCCTGAATCCTATGAAAGCACTTTTACTCGCCGATTTCGGTGCCCCGTACTATCAAGGTCTTCGTGATGAGCATTCCGATCTTGAACTGACGGAGGCGTATTCAAACGAAGATATTCTGCGCGAAATCGGTTCTGCCGAGGCCGTATTTGGCTATCTGACTGCCGAACAGTTCGAAGCCGCCAAAAACCTGAAGTGGATTCAAACACTTGATGCCGGGATGGAGGGTTTGTTCAACGCCGTTCCGGGCATTGTCGATACAGATGTTGAAGTGACCAATTCACGTGGCGCCGGTGCGCCAATGATCGGTGAGCACGGTATTGCGTTGATGCTGGCGCTAGCCCGACAGCTGCCGAAGTTCTGGGCCGACAAATCGGATCACCGATGGGATCAGGATGGTGCGCTTCAGGTCGTCGAGTATCTCGGGAATAAAACGTGCGGAATCGTTGGGCTTGGCAAGTCAGGTCGGGAGATCGGCTGGCGGGCGAAGGCTCTCGGTATGAACGTGATAGCAGTGGACGAGCAGCCCGTTGATGGCGATCCCATCGTCGAAGACGTATGGGGGCGTTCGAGGCTCAACGATCTGCTTGAACAATCGGACTACGTGGTTGTCACTGCGCCGTACACGCCTCGAAACGAGAACATGATTGGTGCTGCCCAGTTGGCGTTGATGAAGCCGACAGCACGAATCGTGGTTACATCTCGCGGTCGGCTCGTGGAGCAC
>CAVOCL010000210.1:0-4354 GCA_963694185.1 Dehalococcoidia bacterium | reverse complement strand
CGCACGAATTCCAGCCCAAAACCGTGAGTGATTGTGGGCGCGTTGGGGGTGGGGCGCAACTGAGGGCTTAAGCGGGAGTTGGGGAGTTTCTCGTTCAAGAAAACGTGCAACCGGCATTAAATAAACCTCGAGCGTTCCTTCGCACCTGCCGAGTGGTCGATGTACACGGTTACTGTTTCGCTGTAGAAGTCGAAGCCTTCGGTGCCTTGTTCTCGTTGGCCGATACCGGATGACCCGAGACCGCCGAATGGTAGGTGAACCTCGCCGCCTAGCGTTGGGGCGTTTACGTGGACCATTCCGTTGTGCGAAGTGTTGATGTACTCGTGGGCCTGAACTAAATCTCGAGTGTAGATCGAAGACGAGAGCCCGAACTCGACATCGTTGTTGATGCGAATAGCGTCCTGCAAATCAGACGCCTTGAAAACACTCAGCACCGGGCCGAAAATCTCTTCACGAGCGATACGCATGTCCGTCGAAACATCCTCGAAAATCGTCGGCTCAACGTAGTAACCCTCAGCGAACTCGCCGTCCTGAAGATGATGTCCACCAAACGTCAGCTTCGCGCCTTCTTCGGTCCCGATTCCAATGTACTCAAGCACCGTATCGAGCTGATTCTGCGACGAAAGCGGCGCAATGTCTTTCGTCTCGTCCATTCCGTCGCCAATAGTTAAAGCAGCCGTCTGCTCCAGCAATGTCGACATGAACTCGTCGTAAATACCGTCCTCAACGATCGCCCGAGAAGTCGCCGTGCAACGCTGACCCGTCGATCCGAACGCCCCCTGCACAACCCCCGGAACTGCCTTATCAAGATCGGCGTCATTCAAAATAATCGCCGCGTTCTTGCCACCCATTTCGCACTGCATTTTCTTGAGCAGTTCAGATCCTCGTGCGGTGATCGCGGTGCCGACTTCGGTCGAGCCGGTGAACGATATGCCAACGACCCGAGAATCTTCAACCAGTGTGTTTCCAACGGATCCACCAGGACCCGTCAAGAAGTTCAAAACACCAGATGGGAGGCCAGCCTCTTCAAAAATTTCAACGAGTTTTACAGCCGACAACGGAGTGGCCGAAGCAGGCTTGTAAACGACCGTGTTTCCGGCTATCAAACAAGGCGCAAGCTTCCACGTCGGGATAGCCAGCGGAAAGTTCCACGGAGTGATCAATGCCACCACGCCCAATGGACGTTTCACGGTATACGCAACGGTGTCCGGAAGTTCCGAAGGAGTCGTGTAGCCGAACAAACGTCGACCTTCACCCGCGGCATACTCGATGATGTTCATCGCCCGCTTCACTTCGCCCATCGAATCGGCGATCGGCTTACCCTCTTCGATCGTAATTGCCTCGGCCATTTCACGCGCACGCCGACCCATGATGTCGAGCGCTTTATAAAGAATCGCCCCACGCTGCGGAGCCGGTGTGGCTGCCCATCCCGCAGAAGCAGCGTGGGCAGCTGCGATAGCGTTCTCGGCGTCCTGAGGCAGGCTCGACTGAAACTGCCCGATAACTTGCGAAGTGTGAGCCGGATTCGACACCGGATAAATCTGGCCAGAAATGGAGTCCTGCCATTCGCCACCGATGTAGTTTTGGTGAATGCGTGAAGATGAATTTTCGGTCATTAGTCGGGTCTCTGGTGGGTTTTAGTGATGGGTGCCATTTCCAGTCTCGATGGATATTTTCAAATATCTCGCCGCGATAGTACTCGGATATGGCCCTTTCGGGCTGGCGTGAGACGTAAATCGCAGATATTCTGAGCGACCGCGAATAAACAAAAATGTTCGCTAAGGAACTGCGCGCCCGAAACGATAATTTATTCGCGCATTAACTGGAGTAATTGAACGTATGTCACCCGCCGGTAGCTCAACCGTCACAATCCACACATCGTCAACAGACAAGGTCTTGACCGACAAATCGGTCCAGCTCCCTGAATATGACAAAGAACGCCTGGAAGAATTTGGCTTCCTGCTAAATATGACCTTCGTGTTGATGGGCAACTATCACCAAACGGGTCACTTCGGCGGCGGCACGGCATATACGCCTTACGTTGTATCCAGCCATCTCGCCGGTCCTGAAAACGGCGGTATGACGTTCGACTACCGCCGGCCAAAGCACCCATTTGCCGATAGGTTCCTGCTCGCCGGTGGGCACAACGCTCCTGTCACTTACGCCATGTGGATGCTGATGGGTGAGGCTCTCGATCGCAAGCACAAGGCGACCGGCGACGATAAGTACAAGGCCGATCCTAAGGCTTCGATGCTCGCCATCGATGCACTTGGCTTCAGGCGTGGAGCCGGCGCGCTCGCAACGATTCTTGAAGAGAACGGTCTTACCGATCACCCTGCATTTGCGCAGGCAAAGATTCGTGGGATTCGCGCGCTTTCGGGTCACTCTGAATCGACCGACCTCACGAACGATGTAAACGGCGGACCTTCCGGTATTGGTATCGCTACCGCTGCTGGTAAGGCTGCGTTCTGGGACATGATGGGCGCCGATTCTTCTCTGAAAATTATCGGTCTTGAGGGAGAGTTCGCTCTCACTTCGGGCCACTCGCAGGAGTTCAAGACCCAGGCAGTGGCGAACCGAGTGGGCAAGCGCCTTCGTGTGCTGATGTCTTACAACAACGCCGGTATCGACGATGAACTCGTCGGCAGCGTTGTGAAGGAAGAAACCTACGACATTCCGAACCAGTGGTCTTCATACGGCTGGAACGTGATTCGACTCGCAAACGCGACCGACTACGATCAGGTTGTCGCTGCACTGAAGACGATGGAAGACTGGGACGAGTCTGACCGCCGGCCGATGATCGTTATCGGCAACACGGTTAAGGGCTTCTGGCCTGGTGCTCCAGACGGTGAAGATCTGCCTGGCGGCGTCAAGCAGCTCAAAGACCACGAAAGCCACGCCTATGGAATGCCGATGAACGGCGAGTACTTCCAGGCTCTGGCAACAACATTTGAACAAAAATTCGACGTTACTTTTGAAGGTATTCGAGATGGCGCAGTAACCGACCCCAGAGAAAACCTTCTCCAGATGAAGGCCAATATCGATATTGCGATGTCGGTGCTGGAAAAGACGGGTCTTGGCGATTGGCTCGCTGACAAGCTTGTCGAAATTGGTGACAAGGTCAACGACGATCTGCCACTGCGAGTCGACCCCACCACTGATCCGTTCCTGGACGAACGACTTCTCGTGAAGAACCTTCCACTGGAAGCAACCACGGTGAGCGTCGAAAACCCGGTCACGGGTGAGAAGAAGGACGTTGATATCACGCTGTATGAGCAACCGGGAGCCGTAAAGGGAACCCGTCGTGCCATTTCAGAAATCATCAAGTACACCAACTACGTTACCGACAACCGTTTCGTGATCGTTGCTGCCGACCTCGCAGATTCGATCAACGTCAACAATGGTTCGCTCTGGGGACACTACGACCCGATCGACAACATCGTTGGAACTCGTTTGAAGGCTCCGATTCAGGAAGCCGGAAACGCGTCTACTGCGGTTGGGTTTACAAGTCAGTCGCTTTCAACCGACCCGAACCGCTTCAACGGTGTCTGGTCGATTTCAGGTTCGTACGGTGCTTTCACACCGCTCATGTACCTGCCGCTTCGTGTTTGGAGCCAGCAGAACCAGGATTCGCCGTTCCGACTGGGTGTTGCACACATTTTGGCCGGTCACTCTGGACCTGAAACCGCTGCCGACGCACGAACTCACTTCGGAATTTTTGCTCCTCAGGTTTGGAAGCTGTTCCCGAAGGGTCAGGTAATTGTCCTGAGCTTCTGGGACTACAACGACGTTGCCGCTGGCTACTTTGCTGCTGCAAATATCGCAGCGCGGGATCAGAAGGTTGGCGTGATCGTCATGGAAGTCGCACGACCTGACTTCGCCGTGGCAGACCGATCGAAGTTTGCTGACACCGACATCAATGCAGCAGCCAAGGGCTTCTACTTGATTCGAGATTACGATGCCAGCAAGCCGAAGCACGGTGTTGTTGTTGTGCAGGGTTCGAGTTCGACTGTGAACCTTGTGAACGTACTGTCGAAGCTTGATGATGCAGGTGTAAACGTAAAGGTTGTTTCGGCGGTCAGCGAAGAGCTGTTTGATCGACAGCCTGAAGAATACAAGCAGAGCGTTCTTTCCGACGCCGAGAAGTTCGACATGATGGTCGTAACAACTGGAACCCGCCGTGTATGGCCGGTTACTGGTGTTGGCCCGTTGACTGACGAATACTCGCTGACTTCCGACTGGGACGACCAGTGGTTGAGCGGTGGTACTGAAGACGACGTGATCAAGGAAGCGCATCTCGACAAGGATTCGATCTTCAACGCAGTGAAGCGATTCGCTGACGAACACGACACTC